>JAAUTS010000155.1 GCA_012031345.1 Blastochloris sp.
GGCACGGCTCTTTTCCAGGCCCAGGATTTGGTCAGTAAAAACCAGTTCGGCCTACACCAAATGCCACGGATGCGCTCACGGAGTTGGATCAACTGATTGCCAGAACGGATTTGGACATCACGGCAGCCACGGCGGCCCGAAATGCCGTCAATGCGACCCTGACGGGTTTACTGGGACAGGTCACAGCGGCAAATGCAGTGGTGAGCAGCACTGAAAATGCGCAGGCCACGGCGTTTAACAATCGTGCAGATGCATTCACGGATTACGTCAATAAGGTCGTGGCCTACGCCAATCTGCGCGGGCAGGAACTGACCTATCCTTTAAGCGGGTGGAACTTCAGTTACGAAAGCAGCAAGGGAACAGCGACAACCTTCATTCCGGCCTCCGCCTTAAGCACCGGGGTCAACTACGGTGGCACGCTTTATTATGATCCCAAATCTTTAGTGGATGCGGTAGTGGCAGATGCCAGTGCCATCCCGGATGTGACCGCAGGTTCCTTTAGTGCCGCCAGCAGCAGTGCCGGGTCCCCCAGTGCGGAACTGGTCATAACCAATGCGAACAACGCCAAGAATCTTTTGGAGAGTCGTGAATCAACCCTGAACACTGCGAGAACGAATTACTACAACGCGATTTCGGATCGGGATGTCAAGCAGACCAACTACGATGCAGCCGTGTTGGAACGTGATTTGTGGGATGGCATTTTGCAGCGGGCTCAGCAAGTCAAAGCCAAAGCCCAGGCGGAGCGGGGCGAGGTCGTGTCCGCTCAGGCCCAGGCCCTGGAAGCGAGAAACTTGGCTAACAACGCTTTGACCGAGTTGACGGACTTGAGGGCCTCCCTGCAGGCGGCGTTGACCGATGCCCAGGCTGCCTACAATCAAGCGGTGGTGGTTGCTGGGAATGCGGATACCTTGAGCCTGCGATTGGATGCGGTGGTCAATCATTTGAATTCCCAAGTCGCACCCAAAATCGACGAGGCACGGGTTGCTGCCTTGGCCGCACGGGACGCCGCGCAGTTGGCCTTGGATGTGGTGGTGGCCACGGGGTTGAGTTCGGAGGAAGCCTATCAATCCGCGCTGGCTGCAGCCTTACAATCGGATGCGACACAGAGCAAGGTGACGGACGCTGTGGCCTCTGTTGATACCTTGGCTGACCTAGTGGGATTGTTTAATACCGCCTTCAGCACTCTGCAACTTTCAGTTTCCAGTGCGAATGTGGCGGACACCACCTTGGTCAAGACAGCGGTCACAGCGCGCAGCAGTGCCGTTGCTCTGGCGACCCAGGCCCGTGACACCTATGAAGTTTTGGAAAATGTCTGGACCCAGACCGGGGATGCCCTGGCTTCGGTCCGGGTGGCGGAGGATGTGGTGCGCAGCGTGCAGGAGGCGGTGCTGGACTCCGCCGCCCAGGCTCTGGCGGTCTGGCAGGGATTGAATGACAGTCTGAACGCGACGGTGGCGGGAAGTTTGCAGGCCCGTCTGGTGGCAGCCAACGCCGCTCTGGTGCAGGCCAACAGTGCCTTGAGCATCGCCACCTCTTCTTATGAAGTGGCTTTGGATGATCTCTTTGATTTGGATGGTTCCTCTAACAACAAGAGGGCGACGGTCTCGGAAGAGGCGGCTGCGGCTGCGGCATTGTCCAACAACTTACTGGATGACTTTTTCATGGCCGATCAGCGGGCCATGTTGGCCTTGAAAGGAGTTGCGGGTTATGACCTAAACTCATCCCTCAGTGCGCGGGCCACAGCGGGTCAGGCTTTTTCCGATACAGGCTACCCTGGCAGCATTCGTGCCGCCCGGCAGTTGCAGCAATACGCCACGTCCACGGCTCCGGCCACTTTGGATCTTGTCATCAACGGATCAACCATTAGCGAGCGGCCCAATCTGGCTCTGGCCTATCAAAATTATGTCGCCGCCGTAGTGAATCAGAAGAACGCCACCAACTTGGTGGCCAATCTCACGGCTCAAACCACGGCGGCTACTGCCCGTCGCAACATTGCAGACAAGGCGGTCACGGGAGGCTCTGCTCTCGACCGCACGGGAGTCAGCCGCAATCTGAACGGGACAACTGGTTATCAGACGGAATCTGCGGCGGCTCTGGCCGAGTCGGTCAATGCCGCTAGCGACGCCTTGGCGGCGCAAAGCTCTGCCAACAGTCTGCTCAACACCCATGGATTGCCTTTGTTGGCGGGTGCGGACAGTGCCAGCGACAGTCTTCAAACGCACGAAGCTCTGGCCTCTTCGTATCATACAACCTTGTTGGCCAACTTTGAGTCGGGCACCTGGACGAATTTGAATCAGCGCATTCTCGAACTGGAAGAAGCGTTGGAGCATAGTGATTTGAGCAATGTGGCTCTGGTTAATTCACTGGCCACCATTACGAACAACCTCTTGACGGCCTTGGGAAATACCGGAGCCGGGGGCATCGCTCAAGCGCAGGCATTGGCGACGGCGTCGTTAAACTTGGAAAACACGGTCAGATCGGTGCGTGACACTCTGCAAACGGTGCTGAATCGCATGGGTGACACCACGACTTCGGGCACGGTTTTGTTTGTGGCCAATCAGGCGGCGGTGGATGCCAATGACGCTTATGTGCGGGCTCAGACCATGCTGGCGGAGATGGATCAAATCATCACCAAATCCGACGCTGACCTCGCGGTGGCCACGGCCGCTTACAATGCCTTGAACGCCCAAGTGACTGCTTATCAAAACGCGCTGACCGCGGCGCAAGGGGAAACGGCCACGGCGCGTTCGGCTTACAATGCGGCAATCACCGCGCATGATACGGCTTACAGTGCCTTGGTGACGGCCTTGCGGAATTACATTAATGCGCGCAGCGCGGAGCTGAGTTATCCCATCAATGGTTGGAACATCACCACACAAGGCATCAAGTCGAGCAGTGTTGATTTCGTGGCAGCCTTGAGTTTGGATGCGGGCCTGAATGGAACTTTTGACCCGGTGCAGTATGGGGACTATCTGGTGGCCAACTCTTTCGGAACCATCTCTAGTTACACTTACGCAGAGACCACCAGCAACAGTGGTTTAACGTCCTCAGCTTCGGCTTTGAATGCGGCCATTGCGGCCCGTAATGCGCTGAACACGACCGATAGTAATTTGAGCAGCAGCCGTAACAGCTACTTGACCAAGCTGGCTACGGAGGAGAAGGCAAGGGTGGCACAGGAGACGTTACAAGCGGAATTGTCCCTCTGGCAGGATATCATGGTTCGCTCGGCGGAAGCCAAATCCAAGGCGCAGCAGGATCGTCCGGTTTTGGAGCAGGCACAGACAGAGGCATTGAATCTGCGCGACCAGACCGCCACGGCTCTGACTGAGCTGAACGCGCTGAAGACACAGATTCAAAGTGCCTTGGTGGACGCCAATAGTGCCCTGAGCCGGGCGCAGAATGCGACCAGTCTGGCGGGAGCCATCCGAGTTCAGATGGAAACGATGCGTGACGGGATCAACAGCACCGTGCTGCCTCTGCTCAGTGCGGCCCAGAGTTCTGCGACCGATGCCAACGTGGCGGCCTTGAAGACGGCGTTGAACACGCTCCCTGCGGCCTTGGACAATGTCACCACTGCCATCAACAATTATCAAAACGCGGTTCTCTCCATCAATGCCGCCACCCTGACCCTGGTGACGGAGACCCTGAAGACGCGGGATCGTCTGGATGCTCTGGCAGATCAAACGGATCGGGCCAACCGCAGTCTGGAAGCAGCGCAGCTTCAAAGTGTGCTGGTGGTTGCCGCTCTCGACGCTGCCCAGGAAGTGCTCACGGCGAGTCATTCGCTCAGTGTGCAAAATTATTTGCAGGCATTGGCCCAAAATGCAGCCACTGAGGTAACCAGTGACTGGACCGCTCGCCGGGATGCTGCCATCACCCAACGTAGCGCGGCCACGGGTCAGGTAACTATTAATGACCCCGTAGCAGCCAGCACCTTCACCAACTACCAGAGTGCCCTGGATCTTCTCTTCGATGTAAACGGCTCCAATCAGATCATTCGTGGAACCTTGACGGAGGAAGTGGCGGTTCGCACGGCGGAATCCCTTTCCGCGTATGACGACTACGCCATAGCGGATCAGCGCTACAGGTTGGCTCTGAAGGGAGTGGTGGGTTACAATGTGACCACGACCAATACGGCGCGGGCTTCTGCCCAGCAGTTTTATTTAAGCGCGACTCTGCCCACGGCTACCAGTCGCAGCACAGAATTTGCCGACTTCTCGGATGTCAACAATGCCAAGACGGTGACTTATCAAACCAGTGGGTTGGGTGGAACGACGGCTAATCCCACGGCTCAGTGGCAGTCCTATCTTTCGGTTCTGTTAGAAACGGATTTGTCCAAGGCCCGTATTCAGGACATCAGCGGTTTGGATGCGATGGATCTGCAGGTGAATCGTTACAACGCGATTCTCGCCATCGCGAACGCCGCCAGCACCGGGGGCACCGTCACCGACGCCTTGGGCAACAGTCGTGTGCTCGGAGGTGCCAGCCGTCTGGTCACAGATGCCGTTGAATCCGACACGGCGGCGGACAATGCGGAACTGGAGGCGGTGGCCTCGCGCAACGCCATGAACAATCTGCTTTCCTTGGGAACTCTAAGCTTTAAGACGGAGATTCTGGCGGCCAACGCTTCGGCCCAAACTAATTATGAACAAGCTCTGAAGAGCGCGGGGGCGGGTTCCGTCAGCGGATTTGCCGCCGTGGAGTTTGCCGCCATGAATGACCTGTTAGGTCGTTCCCAAGGCACGCTGAATGAACTTTTGGACTTGAGCAACACGACTCAGGACGCTTCGAATCAGGCGGTCACGCTGCTCAATGAGGCTTGGCAAAATGCTCTGACCAACCGCGACACTACTTTCCAAAACCTGTTGGATGCGGACACGGCGGCCACCCCGCAAAAAGCCATCGCTCAGGCGGCGCAAGACGCGGCGGATCAGGCCCGGCAGAATGCGGAGGCGTTGCTGCTTTTTGATGGGGACGGCAACATCCTCAAGGTGGATGCGGACAGTTTGATCACCGCGCAGGAGTTGACTCTTTCCGCAGCGGGCCTGGCGGATGTGCGGACGCGGATTCAAAGCTTGTCGGCCACGGGCACGAACGGTGCCCAGGTGAATTTGACGGTGCTGGAAACGGGAGTGGGTGTCAGCCTGCTGATTGATGAGGTGGAAACCTTCGGAGGGGACGTCACCATCACGGCCAACACGGCCAGTTCCATCATCATCCATCTGCTCAATGCCGGTTCGGGCAACATCACGCTGAGCACCAGTTCCGGCTTCCTCGACATGTTTGCGGCGGGCAGCCGGATCAGTGGGGGACTGCTGACGGCGGTCAATGTGGGAGGTCTGATCGACCTGAGCACCAACGTGGTGTCGGCTTCCTTGAAAACCGTGGGCACCAATACCATCACATTGACGGAACAGGATGCCATCACTTTGATTGACGTGGAGAGTGCGGCGGGGGCGATCGTGATCCATTCGGGAGGTGACACGGAGCTGCAACGCGTGGTGTCCGCTTCCGGACCTGTCACGGTGACTGTGACGGCCGGGGATCTTTTGGCGCGCTTGGTGACGGCTCTGACGATACAGCTGCGGACTCTGATTTCCGGGGACATGTCGGTGGGGGCCTTGGCGGCGAGCAGTATCCTGTTGAATTCGGCGGGCAGAATCTTTGATCTCGGTGGCAAGCTGGTGGCGCAATCTTTGAACTCAACTTCGGTGGGTTCAGCCACTCTGGATACCACGGTGTCCACTCTGCTGGCCAGCATCACGGGAGTCGGGGATTTGACCATCACGGAAGCCGGGAACATCGACATCACCCAAGTCACGGTGGCGAATGGCAAGATCGACGTGACGGCGGGCGGCAATATTTTAGCCACGCAATTCTCCCCGGTCATCAAGAGTGATGCCAATGATCTGCGCCTGGTTAGTTTGACCGGCAACATCACGGTCGGCAGCATTGATGCGGGCAACAGTGGGGATGTGGAACTTTCGGCGGAGCTGGGCAGCATCTTCCGCACGGCGGGTAAGATCATTGCGGATGAGTTGATTGTCCGCACGCTGGGGGATGCCACCTTGGACACCACGGTGAATCGTCTGGCGGTCTTCAAGACCGGCCGCGGAGACATCATCGTGACGGAGACGGATGCCTTTGACATCACCGGGGTGGAAATCCAAACGGGGCTCTCTCGGTCGTGGCGGGCGGTAGCATCACGGCGGCGAATTTTGTTTCCAACACGGACAGCGATGCCAACGATGTCAGCCTCACGGCACTTACGGGCAACATCAACGTCGGGGATCTGGATCTTGGTAGCTTGGGAGATCTGACCCTGAACGCCGCTTTGGGCAGCATCAACCGGACCAGTGGCACGGGAGATGGCAGAATCGTGGCCGATGTGTTGACCGTGACCGTGCTGGGAACCCTCAGCCTGAAGACTCAGGTCAATGTCCTCACAGGTGCCAAGACCGGGCCCGGAAATGTCATGATTGACGAAATCGACGCCATCAACATCCAGGGTCTCAGCTCGGCAGATGGATCCATCATCGTCACGGCCGGAGGAAACATCACGGCAGGTGGATTTACTTCCGCCACGGACAGCGATGCGAATGATTTCCTGTTGACCAGCACGGGCGGCAACATCACGGTAAGCGGACCGATCAACGCGCGGACCCAGGGGGATGTGACCCTGAGTGCCGCCTTGGGATCGCTGAGCATCGGAGGTTTGGTCACGGCGGACGTGTTGACCATTGATGTCCTGGGCAACCTCAATCTGGCCGATTATGTGGCCACGGTGAACAGCATCATCGCCACGGCAGGGGGCAATATCACACTGGGGAACTACAATCGTTCCGGCGGCACTCTTTCCCTGACCAGCTTTGACGGCAACATCAGTGCCGGAACTCTGAATGCCGGAAGCACGGGCAACATCACCCTGATCGCGCGGGATGCGGACAACAACGGAAGCGGCGGCAACGTCAGCTTCAACAACTCTTCCACCTTGGTGGCCAATCGCTTCACCTTGGAGGTGGCGGGCAATCTGGATGCGACTTCGTTGAATGCCTTGGTCAACAGTCTTTCTCTGACGGCGGGGGGCAATGTGATCATGAACGGGGTGACCACACCCGGCGGAGACTTGGATGACATCGAAGTCACCAGCACTACGGGTAACATCACGGTGAATGGCAACCTGTTCGCCGGACCTTTGGGAGACATCAAACTTCTGGCCAATCAAGGCACCCTCAACATCAGCGGCGCCATCACTGCGGATCAATTGGAAATTCAGGTCGGGGCGAACTTGAACCTGACGGGTCTGGCGGGCGGCGTGAACAGTCTGCTGGCTCAGGCGGAAGGGGATATTGTCCTGGGAAATAATTTCAGCCGAACGGGCGCAGTCTTTTCCCTGACTTCCTTGACAGGAAACATCAGCACAGCGGGCATTGACACAGGGGCCACGGGCACGGTTCTACTTTCGGCCAAGCAGGGCAGCATCACCACACCGCAAAACGTGGGACAACGTATCGTGGCGGATCTTCTGACCATTATCAGTCTGGATGGAGGAAGTTTCTTTACGGAAGTCAACACCTTGGACGCACTGAGCTGCGGCATGGGTAATTTCAACTTCACGGAAAGCAATGCTATCGACATCACCCGGATCAATGCTTCAACGGCAACATCACGGTGCAAGCCGGGGGGAACAGTCCGCGCCGGAGTGATCACGGCAGGAATGAATGGGGGATGTGAT
>JAAUTS010000156.1 GCA_012031345.1 Blastochloris sp.
CGGCGATCGGAGCGGGGGCTGGTGCGGTGGTGGGGTTGCTGGGGGGATATGTGGTGGGTCGCAGTGATGAGAAACGGGCAGCGGAACGTCAGAATAATGCGCGCAGTGCGGCGGCGCGGCAGGCGGAGTCGCAGGCGGCGAATTACAAGGCGGGGTTGTATCGGGAGTTGGAGGCAGAATTGAAGGCGGCGGCGGAGCAACACAACAGTGCTTTGGTGAACCGGAGTCCGTTGGAGGGTGGCTTGTTGGAGGAGAAGCCTTTGTTGAAGTAGAAGGAGCGGCAGGAGAGGGTAATTATATACTATACAAAATTTGGTCGGGCTTGAGTTGAGGAAATAAATCGGTTAGGCTTGGGGTTGAGATGAGGGAGGAGTTAGAGGGGACTTTGTGGGATCAAGTTCGTCCGATCCTGATTGCGTTTGGGCTGATCGGGATCGGGGGTTGGCTGTTTTCCTGGGATTTATCGACGAGGGAGGAGGCCTCAAATGAAGAGAGGTTGAAGGCCGTGGGCGTGGCGATGTTGGGGACGCTGTTTGTGATCGCAGGGGCGGGGGTCTTGTTGTTTCCGCTGGGTCGTTGGTTGAGTTCGTTGTTCGAGGGGATATTTTGGCCGGCAGACAGGTCGGTGGCTCCGGCCCAGCACAAGTTACCGGAGTGGTATATCCGGCAGGGTCGTTACGCGGAGTCGCAGGCGGAGTATGAGAAGATGGTGAAGAATCATCCGAACGAGTTGGAGGCGCACATGGGGTTGTTGTATGTGCTGCGGGGTTGCATGGGGAATGGGCCGGAGGCGGATAAGGTACTGCGACGTGGCTTGAAAAAACTGGGATCGGAGCAAGCTGCGGCACTGGAGGCATATGATCGGCTGCTGCGGGAGGGTGGGGCGGAGCCGCCGAGCTTTGGTGGGCAAAACTGAATCGTCCTCTTGCCAGAGGCTTTGCTGCGCTGTTAGGTTGAGGGGATGAGTTCTTCCGTCCGACGCCTGATTGCTTTTGACTGTGACAGCACGCTGAGTGCGATTGAGGGGATTGATGAATTGGCGCGGATGCGGGGGCCGGAGGTTTTGAGAGCCTGCGAGCGGATGACGCTTGAGGCAATGGAAGGGCGCATTCCGCTGGAGTCGATTTTTTCGGAGCGACTCAACATCATCCGGCCCAGTCGGGGGGAGATGGAGGAGATCGGGCGGCGCTATATTGAGACGGTGGAGCCTTGCGCGGAAGAGGTGGTGGTAGAGCTGAAGGGGCGCGGTTGGGATCTGGCGATTTTGAGTGGGGGATTTCAGCAGGCGATTGAGCCGCTGGCGGCGAAGCTGGGGATAAGCCGGGTGACGGCCGTGCCGCTATTGTTTGATGAAGCGGGGGTCTTTGCCGGTTACGACATTCAAGCACCGACGGCGCGGAGCGGGGGGAAACCGGAGGTTTTGGCGCGTTGGCGGAAGGAGCTTGGGCTGGAGACGTTGGTGATGGTGGGAGATGGGTCGAGTGACCTGGAGACGCAGGGAACGGTGGATTTGTTTGTGGGCTTTGGCCGATATGTGTGTCGGGACAAGGTGCGGGATGAGGCGGAATGTTTTGTATGTTCGCTGGGAGCGGTGCCGAAGTTGCTCAAGCGATTCGAGGTTCAAGAGTAAGATTTTGGAAAATTAGTAAAATAATACGACTTTAATTTTCAACGGAAAAAGTGGACGATGAGTTTCCACGAGAGAATAGCTTCGGCCAGGAAGCGTTGCCCGGCGTAAATCAGGCCGGGCCGACCGTCGAGAACGCAGCGTTGATAGACAAGGGTGTAAAACAGAACGGTGGGGGGGCGAGGAAGATGAGTCGTCGCAGGCGGTCCTGAAGGCTCAGGGAGGTGGTGGGAGTGGAGTGAAGCTTTTCCACTTCCTGTTCGGCGTAGCGTAGTTGGGAGGCCCACCAGCGGGAGAAGGGTTTGCGGTCGTTATGAAATAGAGGTTGGGTCAAGGTGCCATGTGTGCCGTGGAGCTGAAGGTCCTGGGTGTGACCATCTTGAACATAATTTCCCTTACTTTTTTTAAACAAGGCCAGTCGAGGAGGGAGCAGACTTTGTTGGAGGGAGTGTCCGTTGATTTGGTAGATGAAAGGGATGTAAAACCCATCGACGACAGGATTGGGGTCGAGGGAGAAGATCTCGCGCATCAAGGCGGGGGAGAGCAGGTAATCGGCGTCCAAAGTAAGAACCCAGGTGGTTGGAGCCAAATCCAGGGCGGCATTCCACTGGCAAGCGTGGGTGTCAAAGGATCGTTGGTGCCAAAGAACATTGGGGAAGGAACGGCAGAGGGCTTTGGTTTGGTCCGTGCTGCCGCTATCGAGAACGATCACTTTCTGCGCCCAAGTCAGCGGTTGGAGAGTATGAGCAATGTTGGCTTCCTCATTGTAAGTCAGGATGACGGGGGTGATGTCAGTTGGATTCATTTACAATTTGGTCAAAGAGGGAGAGGAAACGAAGGGCGACGATTTTGGGTTCGAATTTTTATTCGGTTTCGAGGGCGGAACTTTGCATGGTGTGCCAAAGGTTGGGATTTTCCAGGAGACTGTGCAGGCGGATGGCGAGTTCGGCGGCAGGAGCGTGTTCGCTGTGATGATCGAAGGACCAACCGTTTTGACCGGATTTGAGCCAGTCACTGAAAACGGGGTTGCGACTGACAATGGGCACGCAGCCGCAAGCCATGGCTTCGATGGGCGCGATACCCATGGCTTCACCACGATCCGCGAGGGTGGGGTAACAAAATATGGAATGTTGACGATAAATAGCGGCCAGTTTTTCCGCAGAATAAACAGGAGGGAGGAAGGTGACAGGAAGAGAGTCGGCCAAAGAGCGGAGTCGCCCAAGGTAGGCTGAGCCCCCGCCGCCTTCGCGGGCGAGGCTGGGGCCGACAATGCTGAGGGAGGCCTGGGGGAAATGGGGATAAATTTTGGCCATGGCCTGAAGGAGAATGTGGAGGCCTTTTTCCGGGTGAATGCGTCCGACATAAAGAATGCTTTGGGGTGGGCGTATGGCTGTGGGGTCGAGGTGGAAATGTTCGGAGTCGAAGGGATTGGGGATACAGGCTGAACGTTGGGCGAGATGCGGAGCCTGTTTATGAATTTCCTTGAGGAGACTAAGGCTGGGGGTGATGAGGAGGGAGGCTTTGGAATAAAGGAAAAGTTGATGTTTGGGAAAGCGGTTGACGGATACGACCACGCGACCTGCGGAGGCGTGGAGGCGGGGGCTGAAAAAAGGAAGCCAGAAGTCATTGGTGATTAGGATGTCGGCTTCCGGGAGATGGGGGCAGGCACGCAAAGCATAGAAAAAATCGCGGACAAGATTGATGGGGGTGAGAGCGTGCTGGTGGAATCCGCCTTGTCGGAGGATGCGGACACCTTGGAGGATTTCCTCACGAGCTTGGTCTGGAGTGTGGCGGGCCAGAATGGTGACTTGATGCCCCTGTTGGACAAAGAGTTTGGCCAGGGATTCCCAAGTGCGGATCATGCCGCCACCTTGCAGGGCGGGGAAAGGGAAGCAGGGACCGGTGGCGATAGTGATACGCATGTCAGTCGGTTCGGATAAAGTCGGGGCAGGCGCCGGGTTGAAGAAGCCACTGATAGAAAAGCAACATTTGGCGGGCGATACGATCCCAGGAGAGTTCCTTGGTTACGTAAGTTTGTCCGAGCTGTCCGCGTGCGCGCAAGGTTTCCGGGCTTTCCGAAAGACAGGAGTTCAGGGTGTGACGGAGAGCTTCCGGGTGGTTTTCAATCCACCAGCCGCAGCCGAGGGTTTGCAGAATTTCCCAGGGTGCCGCCTGGTGGTAAGAACGGGAGTGGCGTGGGCGAGGGATTCGGCAATGACATTACCGAAATTTTCTTCGTGGGTGGGCAGGACAAAGAGTTCGGCGTGATGGAGCAGAGCGTGTTTGAGAGCACCGGAGACTTCGGGTAGGAGGGTGATGGTTCGGGCTTGGGCCGACTGGGAAATGGCGTGGAGGATAGCAGGGCGGTAGTGATCAAGATCCGGACCAGCGAGAACGAGGTGCCAGTCTTGGAGCAGGGAAGGAGGCTGTGAGGACCAAGCCTGGATGAGTTCGACCGGACCTTTTTTTGGGTGCAGACGACTCATGAAGAGAGCAATTCGTTTGGGTGGAAGTTTGGGCAGAGTATCAAAAAGCAAAGAGCGGGGTGGTTCGGGTTGTGAGGGGGGGCGGACGCCATTCGGGAGGATGGCGATGGGTTGTAGGAATCCGGCCCGTCGAATATCGTCTGCCTCTTGGGCGGACGTGGCATGGAAAGCGGTGGCGGAGAGGAGATGGCGATGTTCGTGCAGGTGCCAGATCATTTTTTTTGGGAAAGAAGAGCGTTGCAAGGCCCAGGAACCTAACATACCACGGGGAGAGATGACGTATTTTTTCCGATGTCGCGTTGCGGCTTGGGCTGCGTAATGGTTGGGGAACATCCAGAGGCCGTGGTTGTGGAGGATGGAGACTTGGGCTGATTCGGCGTGAATTTTTTTGCCAAAGCGGGAGACCAGCCGCGCAGAAGCCGGGTCAAGGGATTGGGGTCAAGGGCTTCCAGGGTGCCGGAGGTCAGGTGGGGAAGGGGGCCATGTTCGGCGTAATTCAGGCAAAGGAGACGAGTTGTTGCGCCTGAGTTGAGCAAGGAGTTGAGCAGCATGGGGACGGATTGGGCGGGGCCGCCGACAGAGGGGTTGACGGAGGCGACGATATGAAGACTTGGAGGGAGGTTGGACATTTGCTAAAGCTCCGCCATGGAAACGGGGAAAAACAAGGGAGGGTTGGCTGGGGTGTTGGCGTTGGTTTTTTTTATAGGAGTGTTGCCCTTCCTATGGCAAACGAATCCTTTGAACGACGCGGAGGATCATCGCTCCTGGCATCTGCCCACCGTTCGTGCGATAGCCGGGCATTTTCCGCAGCTTGATTTGGAGAATGATCCGAAAGCGGCCATGACTCCCGGCTACCATTATTTACTGGCTGGGTTGATGGTGTGTGGTGCGAATGAGACATTGCTGCGCGGGGTGCATGTTGCCTTGAGTCTGGGGTTGATTCTGGTGCTGGGCTGGAGATTGAGCCGAGTGCTTTCAATTCAGGAGGTGGTGTTTTGGCTGGGACCTTTGATTTTCTCACCCTATTTTTTAAAAGCGTCGGCTTGGATCGTGACGGATAATCCGGGTCTTTTGGGGATGACCTGCACCATGTTGTTTTTGGTTTCTCCTTTGAAAAAGGAGCATTTGGTGGGGTTGACGCTGGGAATCACTTTGAGTTTTTGGTTTCGACAAACGTATTTGTGGCTTTTGGTTCCAATGGCTTATGCGTTGTGGGAAAGGGGTGTGACTGGGAGAAGGTGGGGGAGTTTGTTTAAAATGGCTGGGGTAGGCGCCCTGCCTGTGCTGTCAGCGGCATGGGTGTTTTGGGAATGGCAAGGATTGGTGCCTCCGGTGTGGCGGGAGATCAACCAATCCCTGACGTTGAATTCGTCGATCCATGCGCTTGCCTTGGCGGCTTGCATCATGGGGCCAGGTCTTTGGGTATTTGCTAAAGAGGGTTGGTTGAAATTCAGCCCGTGGTGGGTTGCTTCCATGTTGGGAGGTTTTTGTTTGGCGTGGTCAGGCCCAACGACCTGGTCGATGGAAGAGGGGCGTTGGGGTGGGGTGCTGTGGAATTTGACTACGATGCTGCCTGCGTGGTATGAGAGATCCTTGGTTTTTCTGTTTCTGGTTCCAGTAGGAGCGGTGGTGTTGACGATCTGGGCTGAGGTTTTATTGAGGGTGGCAGGGGTGCGCGGACGGATATGGTGTTTAAGTTTGGCTTGTCTCATACTTTCCTGGGTTTCGAGCAAGCTGGCTTATCAACGTTATTTTGAGCCACCCTTGTTTATTTTTATGATTTTGGGTTTTTATTGGACCATGCGGCAGAGGGGGGATCGCACGATGGGGAGCAGGGTGGCGTGGGTCATGGGTCTTTTGATGGTGGTTCAGATTTTGGGCCTGGGTTGGTTTTGGCTGAGGCGGATGAGCGGTGCTTAGCGAGGGGCGCAGCGTGTCAGGAAGTCATTCTGACTTAAAGGTTTTATTTTGCCACGCGATGAGGGAAATCCAGGCCATACGTTGATACCAAGTGGTGCAGTGGTCTCGAATCTCCTTGGGCACGGCCTCCCATTCCGCGCGCAAAGGACCTTCCAGCCAGCGGTTCCAAGGGAGGGAGAAGCCCCGCTTGGGGCGGGTAAAAAGTTCGGGAGGCAGCTCGGGCAAGGCTTGAGCCAAAAGACGTTTGCCGGGTTGGAAGCGGACCTTGAGTGGAAGTTGTGAGGCGACGCTCCACAGTGGGATATCCAAAAAAGGGACACGGAGTTCAACCCCATGCACCATGCTGCACGCGTCGGCATCCCGAAGAAGCTGACGACGCATGTAGTGAATACTTTCGAGTTCTGCCACGGCGACGCGAAGGTCGTCACTGGTGCGGGTGAAAGTTTGATCCACAGGCTGGGGGAGTCGAGACCTGAAGTCGCGATTCCCCAGATTTCAACAAGGTGGAGACGACGTTATCAGGAAAGATGCAGCGGTAAGTGTGCATGGCGCGGTTGGAGGTGGGCGGACCTGAAAAAAATTCTGCGAGCCGCTGACCTCGTGAGCCTGTGAGGGTGAAGACGGAGCTGAGGCATGACTGCATACCGGGCAGTGCCTGAAGCAGGCGTCCGGCCCTGACCAAGTGGGGGACACGGTGAAAGCTGGGATATCCGCCGAGGAGTTCATCCCCGCCCAGGCCGGAGAGGGCCACTTTAAATCCATGTTCCCGTGAGACTTTGGAGATGCAGTAAACATTAAATCCATCAATGCTGGGAAGATCCGAGTTCTGAAGATGATGTTGGAACCAGGGTATGATTTCCTGTTCGGGATCAAGAGAGCGAATGATGTGAGGGCTGCCAAAATGAGAGGCCAGGTAGGAAGCTTCGGGAGCCTCGTCCCAGGCTGTTCCTGGAAAAGAAAGGGTAAGGCTGGTCGGCAGTTGTTGGCCACTGGCCCGCAGTGCGGCGAGCAGGCTGGCGGAGTCCACGCCGCTGCTGAGAAAAAGTCCCACGGGCACGTCGCTGGTCAGATGGATTTGGGCGGAGTCCAACAGGGTCTGACGGAAATCTTGCACGGTTGCCGTTGGGGATTGGTGATCGAGGGGAATGGGAGGAAGCTTTCCACTACGTTGACCCGTTGGGGTCCATTCCAACCAGGTGCCTGCGGGTAGGGCTTGAACCCCGGCAATCAGAGGAAGATCCGGAGAGGCGGATCCATTTTGCAGATAATAAAACAAGGCCTCTGGTGAAAGTTCTGCTGACACCCAATCTCCCGCGAGCAGCGGGCGGATTTCGGAAGCGAAGGCCAGAGAACCTGATTGGGTGGTGTGGTAGAGAGGTTTGATGCCAAAGGAGTCCCGGGCGAGGAGCAGTTTGTTTTCCTGGGCATCCCAGAGGGCCAGGGCGAACATGCCGCGCAGCTTGGAAAGGGCGGAGGGGCCTTCACGGGCAAGCAGCACAAGGAGTAGTTCGGTGTCGGACTGCGTTTGGA
The DNA here is from genome assembly GCA_012031345.1 of Blastochloris sp. GTDB lineage: Bacteria > Verrucomicrobiota > Verrucomicrobiia > Methylacidiphilales > JAAUTS01 > JAAUTS01. Next base: position 7,564 of record JAAUTS010000156.1, read on the forward strand.
AAGGTTCATCTTGATTTTCAAGCTGAGTGCGCAGTTCCTTGAAG
>JAAUTS010000157.1 GCA_012031345.1 Blastochloris sp.
CTCCCCATCTCCACCCCCGCCCTGCTCTTCCCCGCCGTCAGCCTTCTGCTCCTGGCCTACACCAACCGCTTTCTTACCCTGGCCAACCTGGTGCGCAGCCTCTACTCCGATTACAAAAAATCCCCCGACTCCTCCGTGCTGGCCCAAATCAAAAACCTCGGTCTCCGTATCCAGTTGATTCGCGGCATGCAGGGCTGCGGCGTTCTCAGTCTGCTCTTCTGCACCCTGAGCATGTTTCTTATCTACCTCGGCTACAGTCAAGGGGCCGCCGCTGTCTTCGGCCTCAGTCTCCTGCTCATGATCGTCTCCCTTTTCTTTTCCATCTGGGAAATTCACATCTCCACCGTCGCCCTGGAAATCCTCCTGGGTGACCTGGCCCGTTCAGAAAAAAAGCAGACCCTGGGCTGACCCCGGTCTCTGCTGACAAATCACGACCAGTTCGGAGGCAAAAACCAGGACTGGGCCTTCCCCACGTGACAATGCAGGGATCGGCTCAGGCTGTTGCCCAGCAGGTTGCTCATGTAAAATAAAATGCGGGGCAGGAAGTTCATGACGACGCTTTCTCCAGCTTTTTCAGCCGGCTGCTCAGAGTGGGGACGGGATGAAAAATGGATTCCACCCAGGCAGGCACCTGGGTCTCCGTTTGGTTGCACTGCTGGATTTTTTTAAGCAATGCCGCGTATTCAAAAGCTGGTATCCCATGTCGGATCATCATCCTGTCCGCATCCGCATGATCCCGTCGTGTCGCGAAAGGAAAAACGAAGAGGGCTAAAAACGACCAGGTGCTGATAAACGCCACCAACCAAAACCAAGCCGCCCAGCCTTGCAGGGAAAGAACCGCACTCGACATCAACCCCAGTAAAATCCCACTAAGATAAAATGTCAGACACAATGCCAGCGCTTTGATTCCACGCGTCGGATCAAAAAACATTTCCTCCCTCCAGATCATCAAGGCCAGCTCGCGTGGACTGAGTTTTTCCACCGCCACCGAGCTGATCATAAAGCGCGAGGCTCGACCCAGGCCTATCCTGCCCCCATTCAGGGTGTGGCCATCCTCACTTTCATAAAAAAGAGCGTGGGCAACACGTCCAGCGCCTCCCGCTTGGTCAGCTCATGATGCAACTCTTTCCAATACTCCTCCTTCACGGTGTAAGGACGGCGCAGGCCGCGGGAACCAGATTAAAATGCCAGTATTTCAACGAGAACAAGAGCAGCGGTATCAGAATCACCGCCCAGGCACCAAAACTTTGACCCATCAACCAGGAAGCCATCAGATAGGCCCCCAAAATCTGGATCCATAGAATCCTGATCTGACCCTGCCCCCACTGCCTCAGCCACTCGCCCGCACCACCAACAAAACGTCCGTATTTTTTTTCCAGGACAAACCCGCAATATCGGTCCAACGGAAAGTTCAACAGGGCCAAAACCAAAAAATAAAGCGCGGTCACTCCAAAAATCGAAAGCTGACCGGGAGCAGGCAGCGTCACCCAACCCGCCACCACCGCAACCCAGGCCGCCCAGACCAAAAACAGATTCCAACCAATCGAGCTGATTCCGCACCACACCCGGACCAAAGGGTAAGGCAGGGGCTCATCATCTTGTTCGTAAGTTTTTTTCTGATCGTCTTTTGGCTCGTTCATTCAACTCTCCGTAGCCTGAAGCTTGGCAGCTTTCCGCGCACCAAACAAGGCCGAGCCCACCCTCACCCAGGTCGCCCCCTCTTCAATCGCCACCTCAAAATCATGCGACATGCCCATCGACAACTCCGGCAAACCTATCCCGCTCTCCTCTTGAATCTCATCACGCAGCTCGCGCAGAGTCCTGAAAAAGGACGCACCTTTTCCAACTCTTCAAAAAAAGGTGCCACGGTCATCAACCCGATCACTTCCAGACTCTTCTCCCCATTGGCCAGACAAACCAACTCGCCCGCTTCACTCAGAGCCGCCCCATGTTTGCTCGCTTCCCCCGCCACATTGACTTCAATCAACACCTGTTGCACCTTGCCCGCCTCCCCCGCCCCGCCGCGCCACCTCCATCACCAGTTCCCGGCTGTCCAAAGAATGAATCACTTGAAAAAGTCGGACCGCTTCCTTGACTTTGTTACGCTGCAAGCCGCCAATAAAATGCCAACGCAGATCTTGAGGGAGCATGGAAATCTTCAGCTTGGCCTCCTGCACCCGGTTCTCCCCCAGCTCACGCAGCCCCAGTCCGCGCAACTCCCGCAGCGTGTCAACCGACACCATCTTGCTCGCCGGAAGAAGACGCACCGCCCCCTCCTCACGGCCCGACCTCTGCGCCGCTGCGTGGATCCGACCCTGAATGTCTTCCAATCTTTGCTCCAACCTGAGTTCCATAACAATTATCCCCGGATGCCCTGCGGGCCCGCACCACGGCTCTTTCCCGTCCAGGCCCCCTTTTTTAAGAAGGAATCATTAATTAGTTTTCTTTGTATTCTGCTTGACTTGTAATTAGAGAGTCTTATTTATAGACCATGCAAATTGATTCATTTCGTGTCTTCAGGGATCTGGTTGAGTCGCAGAGCTTCAGCAAAGCAGCTCAAATGAACAATATCACCCAGTCCGCCGTTAGCCAACAGATTCGTTCCGTGGAGGAACGCTTCCGCATCCCTCTGATCGAGCGCAGCAGCAAACGCTTCGCCCTCACCCGTGAAGGCGATCTCCTCTACCAAGCCAGTAAGGAAATCATCAGTCAGTTCGATTCGCTCCAGCATCAGTTCAACGAAATGCGCAACATCGTCTCCGGCACCATCCGCATCGCCACCGTCTATAGTATCGGCCTCCACGAACTGCCCCCCTACCTGAAACGTTTCCTCAAGGAATTCCCCAATGTGAATGTTCACGTGGAATATCGCCGTTCCAATCAGGTCTATGAAGACATCCAAAGCGGCACCTGCGATCTGGGCTTGGTTGCTTTCCCCGTGCAGAAAAAAAACCTCAAAACCGAAGCCTTCAAAAAAGATCGCCTCATTGCCATTTGCGCCCCCGGTCACGCCCTGGCCTCCAAAACCGAAATCGAGGTGTCCGATCTGGCCGACCACAAATTCATCGGATTCGAGCCGGACATCCCCACCCGTCGCGCCGTCGATAAAATGTTCCGTGAACACGACATGGACACAAAACCCGTCATGGAATTCGACAACATTGAGACTGTCAAACGCGCGGTGGAAATCGATGCGGGCGTCTCCATCGTCCCACGCGCCACGGTGGAACAGGAACTCAAAAGCAACAGCCTCCACGCCATTGAGTTCAAAAATAAACCCTACTTCCGCCCCCTGGGGATCATCTACAAAAGCGGCCGCGTCCTCTCCCCCGCCCTGAAACGTTTTCTAAAAAACCTGAAAGAACCCATCACCTAAAAACCGAAAGAACTGACAGGATTTACAGGATAATTCCGCTATTCTCAAAAAGACTTCCTGTTCATCCTGTCAAAACCCGCTGTTTAGAAAACCTTCGGCCCCCACTTTGTGTCTGCCAGGGTGCCCTTTCCCTCATACTCGAACAACTTGCTGACCAGAAAAAGGGAATTCCCAAAACGCCGCGCAGATTCACCCGCATGTTCATGTTCACCTCATCCTTCACCATGTCGTAAGTCCCGTTCCCTATCAACGCAAAGGCCGTGGAAAACACATCGACTTCGGAAATGGTGATCACTCCCTGCTTGATCTCAAACTTGGTCTTGGCCTGTGACGCCTCGGAGTAACCCAGGTTGGGCACGATGGAATTTAACACTTCTGAGAACCCACCGAACATCGGGATGTTGTAAAGAAAGCCCTTCACCACCGTAAAATCACCCTCCCCATTCATGGTGCTCATATCGTCAAAATTTCCCCGCACCTTCAGTGCCCCCGTGATCTTTCCGGAAACATCCTTGTTGTCAAAAAACGTCTTCATCAACTGACCAAATTGCTGATCCTTGATCTGAAGTTGCGCCGCATAAGAAGGCACCTGATTCATCTGCACCACCAGATCCCCCATCAACTCCCCCTCAAACAAACTCATCGGCTTGCGCGGAACAAAACGCAGCTCTTTCCCCTTGATCGTCAGATCCGCCTCCACTTTTTTCAGTGAAAGCAGTTTACCCAAAAATACATACTCCAAACCCTTGTCCGCCTTGAGATACGCCTTCAAATCCGTCTTCTCCTGCGTCTCCAAATCCACCACCCCCTCCACCCGGAACTCAGGCGCTTCATAAAATCCATAAGGCTTGGCGTATTCCGCCATTTTATCGCCGATAATCGTGGCCGTCTCCCGGATCTTGAGACGACCTTTGACGCCCTTGAGCCGCACCTGACGCGTCTTCAAATCATACCAGATTTCCCCGCTGCCCTCACCCTCCTCCCGCTTGACCTTGAGATCCGCCAAATGCAGTTCGTTGTTCCTGAAGCTGAAAGGTGTTTTGACCTCCTTCAGTGCCACGCCCTTGTAGGAAAATTGATTCGCCGCCAACACCCCCTGAATCTCCGCCGTGCTGAAATCCAAACCCTGACAATGCACCGACGCCTCGATGTAGGGCGCTTCCGTAAATTTCAGACTGTTGAAAAATGGCTGGGCCTTGTCTCCAAAAATTTTCTGAAAAGAGGTCGGGTCAATCTTGCTCTTCAAATTGGCTTTGGTCACAGCGGCCCCATCATGAAAGGCACTCAGCGTCGAGCGTCCACTGGCGTTGACCACGGACATTTCCGTGATGAGAAAACGGCGGCCATCGTAGGAAATTGGACAATAAAGAGATTGAAAATACGCGCCCTGAACGGAAAAGTCCCGCCAGTTGGACCGGGTTTGCAGCAGGTAGCTGAAGCTCTTTTCCCACTCCATTTCCAAGCGCCCTTCATTGATGGGCAGCGTTCGGAAACGCAGATCTTTCATAAACTCCCGCGCCCGCTCCGGTAAAGCCCCCGCCAGCAGGGTCAGGTCCGCATCACAATAAAACGATGCCGCCGCCTTCTTTTGTGAGGTTTTCCAGTTCCCTTCCATTTTGAACGAACCACGCAAAAACCGCAGTTCCCCATCCATCCGCAAGCGTCCTTCCAGATATTCCGCATCCAGAGCCACCTGCTCGAGCAAAACACCCCGCCACTCCTGGCGACGCCCGGATAGGCGGACCCGAACCTGACTGCTTTCCGGCTGGGCCAGATAAACCTCTCCTTGAATATCCAAGACCAAAGGATCCAGCCCGTTCACCTCTGCCGAAATCTCCTCGATTTTTTTCCAAAGCGGGACATGGGCCGACAAATCCAGCTCCTCGGTCTCACCTGAAGGCTCATACCCCTCCAAATGCAACGAACCCTTCAATTTGAAATGAATCTTGAGCAGGTCCGCCTCCAAACTCTGCACCACGATGGTGTCCGGCTTAAACTGAAGACGCGCGCTCACGTTGCGTAATTTCACCGCCGCGCCCGATCCCGCATCCAGCGGCAGGGTCAACTCCGCCCCATTCATGCTGGCATTCTCCAAAAACGATTCCCCACGCCACCAGGAAATCCAATTGAACCCAAAACGTAAATCATCCACCGACAAGGTCTTCGTCACCCCGCCCAACGACTGTTGGATCGTCAACTGCCGCGCCACCACCCCGCCCAGCGGACTCAAATAAAGCTTCTTGTACGTGGCATGGATCCCCCTCTGCTTCAACTCCTGGGAAATTCGCACCCCCACCTCATTGGGCAGACCGATGTAACGGAAGGTCAACAACAGCCCACAAATCAACAAGCCAAGGATGATGAAGGAATAACCAAACACCCGCATCAGGCTGATCCCTCGCGGTGCCGGACCCAGTTTGCGCGCGGAACTAACCCCGGGCGCTTTCCCCGACCGGGCTTCCACCACTTGACTGCTCGCTGCTTTACTCATCAACTCATTTTTCGGTATTCAACCTGCCCAAGTATCGCTACGCTTTGCCCTTCATCAATCCTTGATTTGTTTATGACCGAACCTGCCTCCATGGAAAAAATCGTCTCCCTCTGCAAACGACGGGGCTTCATCTTCCAATCCTCCGAAATTTACGGCGGCCTCAACGGCTTCTGGGACTACGGCCCGCTCGGAGCCGAACTCAAACGTAATCTGCGCGACACCTGGTGGAAAACCATGACCCGCGAACGTGAAGATGTCGTCGGCCTCGACGCCAGCATCATCATGCACCCCAACATTTGGAAAGCCTCCGGCCATGTCGAAACCTTCGCCGACCAAATGGTGGACTGCAAAACCTGCAAAGGCCGCTTCCGGGCCGACCATATCTCCTCCATCCCCTGCCCCCAGCGCCCCAGCAAAACCGTGGCGTCCTGCGCCGAGGAAAAAACCGAGCCGCGTCCCTTCAATCTGATGTTCAAAACGCACACCGGACCGCTGGAAAGTGACGACAACATCGCCTACCTCCGCCCTGAAACCGCCCAAGCCATTTTTGCCCAATACAAAAACGTTTTGGACAGCTCCCGCCAAAAACTCCCCTTCGGCATCTGCCAGATCGGCAAAGCTTTCCGCAACGAGATCACCCCACGCAACTACACCTTCCGCTCGCGCGAGTTCGAACAAATGGAGTTGGAGTTTTTCATCAAACCGGATGAAGTCATCGCGCAAACCCAGGGCTCCGTGGCCCAATGGCACGAGGGCGCGGACCTCTCCCAACCCCAACCCAACTGGGGCTGGGAAATGTGGCACCGTTACTGGGTCGATCAACGCACCCGCTACTACCAATCCATCGGCCTCGGCCCGGATGTGCTCGACTATTACTGGCAAAAGCCGGAAGAACTCGCCCACTACGCCCGCGCCTGTGTGGATATTCTTTTCAAGTTCCCCTTCGGCACCGAAGAACTCGAAGGCATCGCCGCGCGCGGCAGCTTCGACCTCGATCAACACAGTAAATTCGTCGGTAAACCGCAGGACTACTTCGACGAGGAAATCAAACAGCGCTACATCCCCCACGTCATCGAACCTTCCGCCGGCTTGGATCGTCTGGCCCTGGCCGTGATCTGCGCCGCCTTCCATGAGGAGGAAAGCACGGATGACAAAGGTAAAAAGGAAATCAAAACCATCCTCCGGCTCCACCCCAAAATCGCCCCCTATAAATGCGGCATCTTCCCCCTGCTGAAAAATAAACCCGAATTGGTCGAACAGGCACAAAACATCTATCGCCGCCTCAAAAAACAATTCACCTGCTTCTATGACGAAAGCGGCTCCATCGGCAAACGCTATGCCCGCCAGGATGAGATCGGAACCCCCTTCTGTGTCACGGTGGATTTCGAGACCATCGAAGGAATCAAGGAAGGTCCCCAGGCCGGACTCCTTGGCACCGTCACCCTCCGCCATCGTGACAGCACCCAGCAGGAACGTGTCAAAATTGAGGAATTGGATCAACGCATCTTGCCCGCCCTCAGCTAAGCCGGAACCATAGCGTAAGGAAGAAGAGAGTTCTTATTTAAAAGTAGCGCGGGCATCTTGCCCGCTGCCTTGGGCGTCTCGCCAAGGCTCTTGTTTTCAATCTCCGCTTAGTGAATCCCAAAACCAGG
>JAAUTS010000022.1 GCA_012031345.1 Blastochloris sp.
ACTGCCACCAAGAAGCATCTGTGCTCCCAGGCAGATGCCCAGCAGCGGTTTTCCTGCATCCACCGCCTCCCGCAGGGCCTGATCGTGGCCTGCACCGACGCAGACCCTCCATGCCATCGGCAAAGGCCCCCACTCCGGGCAGAATGATGCGATCCGCTGTTTTAAGCTCAGCCCCTTGCGTGGCCACACTCACTTTGGCTCCCAGATGCAGCAATGCCTTGACCACACTGTGCAGATTTCCCAACCCATAATCCACCACGGCCACATTCATCGTCTCACCTCCAGCCCGGCATCCTCAAGCGTTTGCTTGATCTCCGCGATGCCGCTCTTCTTGTAGTGAAGCAGAGAGGCGATGGCAACGCCGTCCACGCCGGCCTTGGCTGCGGCCACGACATCCTGACAAGAACCAGCTCCTCCGTGAACCACCACCGGAACGCCCACTGCCTGCGCCACTTTTTGGGCAAACTCCAATTCAAACCCCTGCTGAGTGCCCTCACGGTCCACCGAAGTTAAAAGCAACTCCCCTGCACCCAACTCCACCGCTCGACACGCCCAATCATAGGCATCCAACCCCGTGTGCTCGCGCCCATTATCCATGAACGCCTTCCACGAACCGTCCCTCTGTCGGATAGTCTCAATGCCCACCACAATACACTGTGTCCCAAAAGTCCGCGCCGCTTCACGGATCAACTCTGGTCGTTTCACCGCCGCCGTGTTTAAACAAACCTTGTCCGCCCCCGCTCTTAACAAATTCTGAATATCGGACAGACTCCGGATCCCACCCCCCACCGTCAACGGAATGAAAATGCGCGTCGCTGTCTCCGTGACCAACTCCGTGATATTACTGCGCCCGTAAAGACTGGCCACGATGTCCTGGTAATACAACTCGTCGGCCCCTTCCTCAAAATATCTCTGGGCAAACTCCGCCGGATTACCTAACACACGCAAGCCCTCTAGACGCACGCCCTTGACCAGGTTGGGTGCTTTAATGTCAAGACGCGGTATGATTCGAACAGGCATAATTGGTGGCGATAAAGATATCTCTCTCCGACTCAGGGAAATTTTTGAAGCAAAGAAAGATACAAGCGTCTTTTCCCCATCAGTTCAAACCAAACTTTCAGAGCTGGGCCGCGCTGGAACCCCCATCACACAGGTCTCGGGCGGCACGGACTTGACCACCACGGCACCCGCCGCCACCACGCAGCGATCTCCCAAACTCAAACCCTGCCGAATCACCGCGCCCGCGCCAATATGGACCGCCCGGCCCACCTGCACCCCGCCGCACAAAATCGCCCCCGTGGCCACATGACTGTGATCACCGATCCGGCAATCATGTTCAATCACCGCCGCCGTGTTGACCAATACATTGTCCCCCAGCTTCACCGCACCATTCAACACCGCGCGCGTCAAAATTTGCGATCCCTCACCCAGGCTGACCTCGTCGGAAACCCAAGCCGCAGGATGTCTAAGACTCATAGGAACCAGGCCCCACTTCACGGCCTCCAAATAAAGCTTTTCTCTCAAACCACAACTTTGGGTCGAACCCAGGCCCAGCAGGAATTGACAAAACCCTGCTCTCTTCAACCCCTCCAACTGTCCGTCATCTCCCAGATAAGGAAGCTGCAGAATCTGCGCCACTCCAGGATCCGGATCCACCACTCCATCCACAGTCCCGGATCCCGCCTCCTTCAAAACAGAAAGCAACACCCGCGCATGGCTCCCCCCTCCCAACAACAAACTTTTGACACTCATAAATCCCCAAACTTCTTGTTTAAAACCCTTGGATCTTCAAGTCCCCGCCCAATTAAATCCATCACGCGATCCGTTGCCCTGCCGTCCCCGTAAGGATTCCTCAAGTCAGCCAAACTTTCGCGAAACTCCAGCGAAAGCACCCGGTCTAGCCCCCGCCGGATTTCGTCCCGCAGAAAAGGCACATCCACCACATTCGCCGGACGCAGCCGTCCACCCTGTCGCGACCCCACATTTAAGACAGGCAGCCGAAACGACGCTGCTTCCAGAATCCCACTCGAAGAATTTCCCACCATGGCCGCCACCTGCGACAACATGCTGAAATAAGCTTCCGGCCCAAAATTTTCAACCATCCGCGCCTCAGGATGAACTTCACAATAGGATTCCATCCTGGCACGAATCAGGCGTCCCGCCATGTCGGCATTCGGCAGGGTGAACACAACGGAGGAAGCCCTCTCCGACAAAGCCTCCAATAACAACGTCACCTGTTCCTCGGTCGATCCCACTTCATTAGTCGTGGGATGCAGCGTCACCAGCAAAGGAGCAGGATCCAGCTTAATCTCGAATCTCTTTTCAAGCTCCTCTCTGCTCAGAGGCTGAAAATCCCGGATGTGATCCAGAGCCAGTGCACCACAAAGCTGCACCCTCCAGGCTCCTCGCCCATCTGAATCACCCGTTTTCGGTAAACCTCAGTCGAAACCCCGTGCAAATGACAAAGCTTGGTCAAACCATGCCTGAAACGGTCATCCATGGCACCCTCGGTCAGCTCACCCCCATGCAGATGAAGCAACGGGATGTTGAAGGGCACGGCCGCCAACGCCGCAGCAAACATGTCAAAACGATCCCCTAAAACAACTAAAAGATCCGGCCTCTGAGCGGCAAAATACCTTGGCGAAACCCTCCACCCCCCGACCCATGGCAACCGCGACTCCCTCAGCTGTGTCAGATTCTTGAATGCTGGGAACCCTTGCCAAAATTTCATATCCGTCCTGCTCAATCCTCTCCACCGTTCGTCCAAAATCCCCTGACAAATGCATGCCCGTAACGTAGATCCCAAGACGCCAGCCAGCCTGCTTTTGCAGTCGCTTCAGTAAAGGCAGATAGATCCCATAATCGGACCGACCGACCGAAACCACCCCTATGGTTTTCATGACAACAACTCCTCCTGCATCACCGTTCCCTCTGGAATTTCCCTGGCTGCTCTTCGCCCCAGCACTTGGTCATACTCGGAAGGGGGGAGCCCGGTTCCCGGACGACGTATCAGCAACATCCCGGCCGTGATGATCTCCCCCTTGCCGATGCGGCAAGCCGCCACCAAGCTTCTGCGAGCCACCGCAGCCACTGCTTTCTCCGACTCAGCAGGTTCCTTCCGCCCATGTCCCAGAACTTTTTCCAAAGCCCGGATACCTTGCACCATTTCAGCCAGCTCCGAGGGATCCAGCGAAGCTTTATGATCCGGTCCAGGCAATTCAGGATCGAGCGTGAAATGTTTTTCTATCATGCAGGCTCCGGCGGCAACAGCCGCCAAAGAAATATCCACACCCAAGGTATGGTCGGAATATCCTACGGGCACATCAAAGGCCTTCTCCATGGTGCCCATGGCACGCAGATTGACCTCGGCCGGGTTCGCCGGGTAATTGCTCAAACAATGAAAAAGCAAAATCTCTTTGCATCCCGCTGCTCTGGCGGCTTCCAATCCTTTGCCTACTTCTTCCAAATTCGCCATCCCCGTGGAAATAAGCACGGGCTTTCCGTAAGCCGAGACATGGCGGATCAGGGGCAAATTGGTCAACTCGCCGGAAGGAATTTTAAAGGCAGGCATCTCCAGCCCGTTTAAGAAGTCAGCGCTTTCCTCATCAAATGCCGTGGAAAGAAAAAGAATCCCACATTCACGACAAAAATCCGCAAGTTCGCGGAACTGCTCATATCCCAACTCCAATTTTTGCAACATCTCGAACTGCGACTCTGAACTTCCCGTATTGCGGTTCTGGTATTCGGCCTTGGGAGCGTCAACCGTCACCAAAGACTCCGCCTTAAAAGTTTGAAATTTAACCGCATCCGCACCCGCTTCGGCGGCCACGCGAACGAGTTTTTTTGCCAACCCGATATCCCCATTATGATTGACGCCCGCTTCGGCGATAATAAAGCTCGGGTGCCCCGGCCCGATCCACCTTGCCCCCATGGCCACAGGTTTACTCATGCACCACCCCGCTAAGTATCGCTTCCGCCAAACTGAAGTCCTTCATGGTGTCAATATCGACCGACCTAAGTTGTGGCATCATATAAGGCTCGGTTCCGGGCGGCACAAAGGTTCGGGTTTCACGCAATGAAGCAACGGAATTTACATACAACGCCCCATTAATTTGATACGCTTTAGGCAAATCCTGACGCCTCAGATATTTGATCCCGTGCTCGATAAAGGGAATCAACCCTGCGGACGATTCTTTCCAAACCAGATAAGGATGACTCTGAGCCTCGCAAACACCTACCACAGCTGGGCATCCCTTGTTTTTTTGAAGTGCCGCCGCTGCCTCGATATCCGCCACTGTCCGCAGGGGACAAGTGGGCTGCAACAACAATATTCTGTCTGAAAGTTGCCCGTTCTTCTCCAACGAGTCGATGGCATGCAGAACCACCTCTATGTGCGTCGATTGATCTCCAGCCAACTCGGGTGGCCGAAGAAACGGCGTCTCCGCTCCAAAAGCCTGTGCCAAACGGGCAATTTCAGCATCATCGGTAGAAACAATCACTCTCTCCACTGAAGGACTCTGCCGGGCCGTCTCAATGGACCAGGCCAACAATGGTTTGCCCGCTAGGGGGCGAATGTTTTTGCCCGGCAACCCCTTGGACCCTCCCCGTGCTGTGATTAGGGCGATCATACCTTCACACCCCGAAAATGGCCCGAACCAGCTTCATGCTTTCCATCGCTTGCTCTAGACTCGTGGCCCGATGCTTCTCCCCCCTCACGGCCCGCAAAACCTCTTCCGCCTGCCGACGGAATCCCGGCTTGAATGTTTTGTCCTCCGTCGAAACTTCGATCTCATGGACCTTTCTCTCTCCGACATTGATGTAACGGGCCTGTTCCAAGGGTCTGATCTCCCAACGACGGCTCGGGGTGCATACTGTCACTGCCCAGGGACCTGGCCCGTTCCATACTCCCTCATAGATACCCACATCACCTCCATCAAATTCTACCTGGGCCAAAACCACTCCAGGACTTTCCGGGTCCCATCGGGTCAAAGGTTTGACAGACCGCACAGGGCCACGTCCCAGGTGACATAAATAATCCACCAAATGGATGGAGTTGGCATACATCCAATGTTGCACCACCGCTTCGGGATGACCCAGTTGCCGGGCTACTTCCAAGGATTGCTGATCCTCCACCCGAATAAAACGAACTTCCTCACGGGATTCCAGATCCTCCCGCACCGCTTCGGTGCTGGATAAATACCGCCGGTTCAGAGCCACATACACACTCCGTCCCAACTCTCGCGAAAGCTGTTGCAGGTAAACCGCCTCATCCAAAGTGTGTCCAGGAGGCTTTTCCATGAGAATGGTCCAATCCTGTTGAAAAGCTTCCTGTGCCACCGTCCGAATTGACAGTTCAGGAACGGCAATCACAACCAGATCAGCTCGGGTTCCCTCATAAAGGCTTTCGATATCGGGATAAACTTTTTTGATTCCCATCTCGCGGGCAACTTCTTCGGCTTTGGCCAGAGTCCGGCTGCTGATACCAACCAGCTCTACGCCAGGAATATCCCCAAAGCTGCGGGCATGTTCGCGACACATAGCTCCGGCACCGACAAAGGCGACTTTAACAATCTTGGAACCTGAAGACATGCTTCCGGGAAATTACAGAATCAAGTGCGGGATTGCCAGCACTCTATGCCCAAGGAAAAACCTGCTCTTCCGAAAATTTTTCATCAAGTCTAACGACTCGTGAACCCTGCTCACTCGAAACATAGGCCGCCACCAATACTTTGATCGCCAACAGACCGTCCTCCCCCGTGGGATAATTTCCTCCCTCCAAAAGCGCATTCAGCACCTCCAGAGAAGGTTTCAAGGCATCCGCCGGCGTAATAACTTCCAACCCCTCCGTCCACGGCATTCCGTATCGGGTCGTGGGCATGTCTCTTTGCTCCGATTTACGCACCGACCAACTCATTCTGCCTCCTAGCTCATCCACCGTGATCTGCCCGTATTTGGCTACATACTGAACAAAAACTCCATGACCCTGATCCGCCGAGGCATCCAAATAAAAGCGCTTGCCCGTGGCGGTAGTCAGCCTGATCGTGCCCGCACGATCCAGAAACTGCGGACCCCTCGGGTTCGGCACCGTTTCCTCCGAAAACCATGCCTGAACCTCCACCGCTGGCTCATCGGTCAAATACCGGAACATTTCAAAATAATGCGTGCCATTCATGGCCAGACCAAAGTTACCCGCCGTCACACTCACGCTGCAAAGTCCGCCAAACTCCGGCGACTGCAACATGAGCTTGGGTTTGATGTATTGCTCCATAAAACGCATCTGATGATTAATCGCCAGCCGGACATCTGCTCTTCTGCACTCCACCACCATTTTTCCGCTTCGACAAGCGAGACCGCCATCGGCTTTTCACACAAAATATATCGAACGCCGTGGGTCACGGCCATCGATACCATCTCTGCATGAGCAGGTGCCGTGGTAGCCACCACCAAACACTCCGGCTTTTTTTCCGACATCATGCGCCCCGGCTCGGAATATACCCGATCCCCGGACAACCCCGTTTTCAACTGCGCGGACTCTCTAGCTTCAGCTACAGCATCACACACTCCGACAACATCCAAACCCAGAGATTGAAGATTATCGTAGTGCCTCATTCCCATACGGCCCAGTCCCACTAATGCTGCTTTCATAATGCACGATCACTATCAGATGATCTGGATTTGAAAAGAGAGATCAGGCGCTCCGCACTTTTGCCATCAAGGCAACCCCACTCCATTGAAACCGCTTGCTGCAAGGTCTGTAGATTTGAAAAAAAGACGGAATCCTCCCTCATCCGCACCAACATCTGCTCGAAAGCCTTCTCTGAATCGACTGTTACAACACCAGCGACATCACTGAAGTCGTCGTAGTGGTAACCGTAAATGTCGTAGTTTAATACTGGTTTGGCACAGGCGATGGCCCAGCGTATGGTGGCTGAAGCTGATGCGACGTAGAAATGACAGTTTGGCAATAATTTAGTCAGAGGCAAATCAGTGCAAACAACTTCTGGCCTCATCAAGTAACCACGCTCCTCAGGCGAAAGCCTGGGATGGGGATTGATTACAACGGAATAGCCCGTGGCCTTGACCAACTTTCCCACCATGAAATGACATAGCTCCTTGAATCTCACATTTTTGTCCTTGCCTGAAAATTGATTGGGAGGAAACCCGCATAAAATATAAGGCTTCGTATCATCCAGCCCCAACTCAGAGAAGGTCGCGGCACGGCAGGCTGGTTGCTGTTGGGCATACATCAGGTCATCGGAGACGGAGCCACATATTTCCAGTTTGTTTTCGTGGATTCCCGTTCGCAGGTAGAATTTTTTCATAGCCTCACTTTCCACCGCTATTTTCCAAGCCAACCCAATATTTGAATTCCAAGGGTCTTTCGTTGACAGCTTTAACCATTCCAGTGGAACAAAGTGCTGCCATGGCAGTCTGAATATATAGATTTCCTTATGCGAATAGACCCAGCTCGGGTAAGTCCTGGCTAAATATTCTTTCCAACATCCGACCACCTGCAATCTCCGCTGGCTCTTTAACTTCGCGACAGGCTCCGTGGCACTGCTGATAGTAAACGGAAGAATGACAGAACGCACACCCATGCCTTCCGCCACCTTGACCACGATCTGTGAGCCATAGGAGACATTTTCTTCAGGAAAAACCAAAACGTGCGGCTTATGTCTCGATAAACATTTTTTGATTTGGGATTTAAAAATTATTATCTTGAGAAGGTTTAAGATCAAGGAACGGGAAATCTTAAAGGTCGGGATAATTTTTTCCGAGTGAAGCAGGCCATAATTTCTGGCCTCGTCCATGTGTTTATCCACACCACTGTAATCTCCACCCCAGACTACGTTAATTTGCAAATTCTTATGGTCACGCAATCCCATTAATGCCGGGAAAAGAGCCTTCCAATGGGTGGGCAAATAAACAATGGCAAGGATTCTTTTCTTTGGGGCCTTGTCTGTCACCGGAAAGCCTTCAATGTGCTTAATCAAGTTCAATATTGCTCTTGTATTCCACAAGAGCGGATTGAGGCATTTCCGATTTAAGTAGGAGAAAATTCTCCATAACCAGAACGTCCATGCCGGTTCCTAGGAAACACTTCAAAGCATCCGAAGGACTACAGACGATCGGTTCTCCCCGTATGTTAAAAGAGGTGTTTACCAGCAAGGGAATACCCGTCATTTTCTCAAAAGCCTTGATCAGAAGGTAGTAGCTCGGATTGTCTTCCAACGTCACTGTTTGTATCCTGGCTGAGTAATCGACGTGTGTGCAGGAAGGTATCTCGGAACGCACCGCGTTTAATTTATCTATTCCATTTAGCCTTTCTTCCTCCCCCGTCATTTTTCGACACTTCTCAACTTTTACAGGTGCCACCAGCAGCATGTAGTGTGAGTCATAGCCGTTGTTCGGTTGACCCAGAACTGACCCCTCTTTACCACTTAGGTCAAACCAGTCCTGCACTCGTTCCCTCAGAACCGAGGGCGCAAAAGGTCTAAAGGATTCCCTAAATTTAATTTTAAGATTTAGTTTTTTTGCATATCGGCAGAACGCGGATCGCCCAAAATAGATCTTGCCCCCAAAGCTCTCGGACCAAATTCCATGGCCCCTTGGAACCATCCCACAATCATCCCTCCGGCCAACAACTCCGCCGTTTTTTCCGGAATCTCGCCGCCGCTTAGTTTTTTATAAGGCAGAGATCGGGACTCCAATTCTTTTTCAATTTCCGATTCCGTATAACTGGGTCCAAGGAGACTCCCCCTCATCGCATCACGCCCCTTGGGACGCGGTGCGGACCTTTGTCCCAAAACTTCATGCTGGATGTAGTAGGCCACACCCAATGCCCCTCCAGCATCTCCCGCCGCAGGTTGCACCCACACATCCTGAAAAGGCGTCTCACGCAGAACCCTGCCATTGGCGACACAATTCAAGGCCACACCTCCAGCCAAACATAATCTCTTATGTTGGGTTGTGGCATGTAAGTGATTCGCCATTCTTAATACCACGGTCTCCACTGCTTTCTGAATGGAGGCTGCCAGGTCAAACTCCCTTTGCGTCAGCCACGTTTCAGGCTTCCGCACCGCCCCCCCAAAAAGTTCATCAAACCTCTCATTCACCATAACGGAGGCATACGGAAAACTGAAATACTCCATTTTTAACTGAAACGAACCGTCATCCTTTAAATCCATCAACTTTTCCAGAATAAGATTGGCATAGCACGGAACCCCATAGGGAGCTAATCCCATAATCTTATACTCACCCGAGTTCACCTTGAATCCAAGGTAGTAGGTCATCGCGCTGTACAACATTCCCAACGAGTGAGGATATTTTAACTCTTCCAGAAAACAAATTTGCGGAACACCCCGTGGGTTGCGGGAACCAACTGCCGTCGTCGCGTCGCCCATTCATCTATCCCGTCCATAGTTAGAATGGCTGCTTCCTCAAATGGAGAGGGAAAAAAAGCGGAGGCAGCATGGGAAAAGTGATGTTCACAAAAAATAATTTTGCCATCCCAGGCCATTTTCTCCCCACATGAGGGCGACAGTGCAACCAAACAATCGCGTAGGTGGCCAGGCTGACGAAACTTATTCTTCCACCATGTGGAAATCGCTGGAACGAATGTATCAAAACCCTGAGGGTAATATTCAGCGTAGATGCTTAAGATTCGTTCCAACTTCAAATGTGGTTTTTCATAAAAACCGACATACTGCACATCATCAATAGATATTCCCTCTTTATGCAGACAATAACGAACCGCTTGACTTGGAAAACCGGAGTCTTGTTTCTTTCTGCTAAAACGCTCTTCTTGTGCCGCCGCCACAAGAACTCCGTCTTTCAACAGACAGGCTGCCGAATCATGAAAAAAGGCGGATATTCCAAGTATATACATGGCTTGTATCAGATACAGTCCAATGGCCCGTGAGTGGTCTCTTTTTTCTGCCAATAACTTTTTCCGGGCTGCCCCTCTGTCAACGTCTTTCCGCCCGCCAACAAATGCACAAAGAGAAATATTAGCCTAAAAATTATTTTTTTTAAACATGCGAATCAAAAAAATGGATAGTTGGTATCATAATGATCGGAAGTCCAGTGCCTGACCTTCACTCCCTTCGGAGCTCGAGTGTAGAGCAATGACATGTAAAGCCTGCTCGCCAGAAATACAAACCTTCTAAGCATCTTGATTCCACTTTAGTCGTTTTTGCATCTGAACAGCAATTTCTTTGTTGCCCTCATCCGTAAGATGACAAACGTCAGTAAAGATGGCTTTGTCGGAAAGTTCCGGCACATTCAGCCACTGATTGCTGTCATGGAAATCGATCCCGCGGCGCGCACAAAGCCCGCCGAGCCTGCGGCAATACCACTCATAGAACTTTGAATTCGCATAATCAAGCGTTGAAGGATGTATTTTCAAATCCGCTTCAAAACACTGCTTCTCTACGAAAGTCAAGGGTTTCAACGTCCAGCGAATGGCAGGTTGCAAAACAAAATGAAGTTTAAATCCCATTTCCTTTGACAAACATCTCCAAGTGTCTAGGTCGTTCTCTAGTAATTCGAGTTGAAGATCGATTTTATATTGAAAATCCATGAGTGGTCTGGGTTGAGCCACTCTTCTAGGATTCAGAAAAAAATGGACTGCGGAACCAAGCAGTCTGTTTTTTTCAAGCATCGGAGCCACTTGATCGACCAAAAAGCGCCTCAACTCAAAGCTTGGATCACGACTTTTTCGACGGTAATCCTCCAGAAGTTTGCTGAAGTGTACCTGCTGTGAAAATATCGCTCCATAATCAGGATACATGACGATGTTTTTTAACGATGCCAGTGAACAAAGATTCACCCCCGTCAACAAAACCACGTGTTGTATCCTTGGCACAAAACGCTTGAGGAACAAAAAGTGCAAAAGCTCCTGCTGGTTGCTCGCGCCACGAACCCCCCAGTTTAAAACACTTTTTTGATGCTTTTGTAAATGAGCACTCAAGGTCTGCACATCCGAGGAGGCATCAACCCCAAATACACTGCTTCCACCCAAGAGTATGGTATGAGGTTCTCGACCAAGATTGCGCCAATTTACTACCTCCCCTTTAAAATCAAACTGCTCACGTAACCCAAAGTCGTCCGTGTTAACAGATGTTGACCTGTAGTTGGCTTCATGGGCAAACATGACATAGGGCCTAAATTCTGAAGCCATTTTGACGTAGTCCGAATGCCACGGATAATGTTTCAGTCGCGGATGAATTTCTTTGGTCGAACTCATACCTCTTTTGCGTTCCATAATTCCAAAACCATTTGCACCACTTTTCCCGGGGGAATCATTCCTGTGGCAGGTCTTTTTTCATCACTATAATCTGTAGCACTGATCGCGTAGGAGAGTGGTGTTGGATGATGCCACAGAAAATGATAGGACGGACCAAAAAGCGTTACACACCTACGTCCAAAAGCTGCCGCTAAATGAGAGGCTGCCCCATCCACGGAGAGAAGGATCCTGGCGCGTGATATAACATGCATAAACTCTTTCAAATGGGTTTGACCCGCCAGATTCACCATGCTTCCTGAAAACATACTTTGTATTTTGGAGCAAAAATCCAATTGCCAGTCCTCCCTGCCTCCTGTCATCACAATCTTGACTCCAAGTTCTTTCGTCAATGTTGAAAGCACTTTGACCCACAAATCCATCGGATACATTTTACGTTTCCAAGCCGAGACTGGATTGAAGAGCAGATATTCATCATTACCCACACCGACATGGGACCAAGAGTCTGGGGGGGCGGCAAGTCTGGGTGGCGAAAAGTCTCCAGCCAAATCATCCAAAGTATGATCCCAAAAATAACGAGCGATATACCGGTCCAAATATGGCTCAGTTTGCACCTTGGAATAAGTTATCCGGTGAAACCGACGAACATCATTTGGATTAGGAAGCAAAAGCTGCTTCTCGCGGCAAATTGTGAGCAACGACGCTCGAGTACTTGCGCCTCCCCAGTCATAAGCCCAAACCCGCGAGGGGAAAAACCTCTCCCGTCCACTGGCATAACGACTATGGGGCATCAGTTCAATCAAGGGCTGAAATGCACGAGGACAAAGCAATTGAACCGGCCTTCCCGAGGAAGCATGTAATTTGCGCAACACAGGCTCCAACATCACTGTGTCGCCCAGCTGCTTGTGCATGATGACAAGATCACTTCGATACCAGGATGTCATAAGCATTTCGCAGCAATTCCGACGCCTGTATTCTGGGAAAGACCCAGTTGCCTTCTGCATTTAAACCATCTTCTGACATCACACCCAGTGCTCGGTGTCCACAAGCCAAACTTAAATTTCGATAATTGGCCGTCCAACCCGAAACGTTTTTTGAACCAAACCCCAAAATAATACACTTGGCGTTTGTGCAAAATAATGGACTGACCCAGGCTTGGCCCTGCGGTCCAATCAACCATTCCGCTTCGGCCAACATCGCTCGTTGTTCGTCTGGGGCATGTTCGGAAAGTCTAAAAACCTTCAAACTCGGCCATATCTTTCGACACTCTTCAATAATCTCTGTTTCATTGGCCAGACGCTTATCCGGTGCATCCTCCCGCGATAAAAACAATACTTCACCATGACTGGAAGCTTGTTGTCCCATGGAGGAAAAGGCTTTGTGCAGTTTCCGGTAGTGAACTGGATCCACCAACCCACTCGCCCCAAATAGTGACTGCGTCACAACCAATTCTTCTACCAAAACCGTTCCGTAACTGCCCTCCACCAACCGATCGCGCTCCCACCCCAAAGCCTCAAGATAATACCCCTGTCTTAATTTATGGCCCGGAGCAACCCATGTTTTGGCACTACTGGTTTTTTGATAAAGTGCCCGCTCTGCCACCAGAAGCCTGGGCAAATGCTGAAGCAGAAAATGTCCATGATTCTCGTGGTTGACTCCGGTCAGATGCAGATACTTTCCCTTCCTTTGTTTTGCCAGGCAGCCTATGGGACGTCTGGGTTTGTATAAGGTGGGACTTAAATCCGCCCACCCTCCACGCAACAACCTCCCACTCCTATCATAAATAACACCCTGATCCCCCACCACATAAACATCATGAAAAACCCCCACCAAAGCTTTCGGCCAATCATATTGCACCGAGAAATCTTTCAGGCCATATAGGTTTGCCTCATCAGAATTATCCAACTCACAGCAGCCCGTGTCCTGCCCGGAAACCACCTCAGCCCCCGCTAAACACTCCGCAGTTTCTGGCCGTATACCCATGCGCTCTGAAACAGAGTAGTACAAATCGTGGATGCGACGTATCAGAGGTTTTTTTCTTTTAGACATAACACCCACCGCCACTTGATCTCAACCAGTCCAACCCCTGCGACGCATTCTTGCCTTGAGAAAACTTCGTATTCCCTTGGAAATCCAATCCTTCCCGGCAGGAGGACATGGACGTCGCTTTAAATCGGCCTTGATACCCTCCCTCTCCAAAAAAATCAACGCATCACGTTTCCAAAATCCTCCCTTGACCGATTCTACATAACTCAAAATGTGCGGTGCCGTTTCATCCAAAAAAAACAGGCCTTGGCAACCTTGGCGTAATTTTTCGCGCAGATCAGACTCCACCTGCCAGATACTTCTGCCGCGAGACGTCACAAGCTCCTGCAAAAAAGTTTTTCTCCACAATGTGGCATTTAATCCCGAACAAAGATTCTGCCCATTGGACTCTCTTAACCAAGTCCCCTCTACCGCAGGTCCCTGCCTTCCTCTAAGATTAATTTCCAATGAGTTCCCCCTTTGTTGATCAAATTGCCCAAAAACCTCCTCAAACGCCTTGATATCAACCTCACGGTTTAATAGAAAATCTTCCTGTAAAAAGAGGACATAAGTGCCGGGCACCTGTTCCAAAATACGATGCATATGCTCCGACCAAGAGGAATCAGGACCCGAAAGCAAAGTCACCACATCGGGATTATCGTAATTTTGCTCATTCGCACCCAAAAAAAGTGGCAGGTCCCACCCTCCACGATATCTCTCCCATAATTGAAAAAAAATGGGCCAGAGATCCGCATAAGCATCACACGAACTCACCAATAGGGAAATGCTGTTGGAACGACTCATTTTTGCAGCAGAGAATCAGGGATGAGATGACATTCACGTTGATAGGGGTCTTGAACAAAAAGGCGTCCCAATTTCTTAGCCGCCACTCTGGATATAAATTGTAAATCTAGATTATAACGACTGTCATCCACTGAGATCACTCCAGCAGTATGACCACAAGCCATGATGTCCGAATAACAGGCTTTCATAATATGCCAACCATCCACAAATCCAAAACATAAGGGACGCAGCCTCAAACGACGCAGAATATCCGGCTCCATGGAAGATGCCCGCCAAATATCTACAGATTGTTGATAAGGCTGAATTCTCTCTAGAAACATCTCATACTCATCCCCCTCACAATCTTGTGAACCACTCAACCAAGGATCAATCACGATCAGTCGCCTCTTGTGCCGAACCGCCACTTCCGCCAATCGAACTGAAGTCTCTCCTACATGCGCTCCGATTTCCACCATATCTCCCGCATATTTACGGGCACAAAGATCCGCCAAACCAACCAGCCGATCCCGCTGTCTCAACCCTCCAGAATGATGCATGTCAGGGTTGGCCAGTGCTGTTTCGGTCTCATCACAATTGGAAAAAAGATTTTGAATCTCTGCACCCAAATTCTCCGCATTACGATCATGAATCCGAGCCAAGCCGCCACTCAACCAATGCCACCCCTTATATAGGCCCTTGCTAGGGTGCCTAAGTGTGTATACGAGCGGGTTTTGATGCTTAAGAACAGGTAGGTCCATGGTCACAACTCAAAATATCAGCCCACCAACCGCACCTTGGGCATGGGGATGAGGAACTTTCCGCCACGGGCCAGGAATTCCGTCTCCCGTGTCTTGAACTCCGGCAGGAAATGCCAGGGCAGCACCAGATAATAGTCCGGCTTGGCTTTCCGCGAGTCTTCCTCCGAAATGATCTTGATGTTGGTCCCTATGGTGTATTGACCCCATTTCCGCGGATTCCGATCAGCGATGGCCGGGACGAGGTCAGGTGTCACCCCACAATATTGCAGCGTGGTGCTCCCCTTGGTCGAAGCTCCATACCCATGCACCAACTTCCCTTCCGCTTTGGCTTTTTTAAGGAATTGCTGAAGATCCGTCCGAATGGTTTCGATGCTGTCACGGAATGCGGCATAAGGCAGATCACTGTCCAAGGCCAACTCGAACTCCCGTATCCGCAACTCCTGCACACGATCATTCCACTCCGGCTTGATGTGATGCCGGCTCGCATGACCCACAACCAAACGGAAGCTGCCTCCGTTTACTTCATTCAAGTGGACATCCAGAACTTCCAATGATGATCGTTAAACAGCCTCTCCAGTGCAGCCAGTGAATAATATTCCAAGTGCTCATGACAAATCGTGTCAAAACTGTTCATCTTGAGCATGGTCGGCAAATAACTTTGCTCCAAAATCCAGATCCCGTCCTCCCGCAAACTGGAAGCGATGTCCGCCACAAACGCATGGGGAATCTTCCAAATCATAGAACATCGAGATCTGGGTGATGACCCGGGCCTTGTCTTCAGGATAGGCCGACTTGAAGGCGCGGGCGGAAAAGAAATCGTTAACCACCTTGAACCCCTTCTCCCTCGCCATCAAGGCCACGTCCGAAGGATCAATTCCCAACAAACGCAGTCCAGTCGTTTGATAGGACGAGAGGAGAGTTCCATCATTGCAACCGATGTCCAACGCTATGTCTCCGGGGTTCAGTTCAATCGAAGACTCAGCCAAAGCGGCGATGCCCGCCAGGTTGTCGCGCATGGATTGGTTGATACCAGATTGATAGTAATATTTGTGATACAAAACCTTCGGCGGCACGGTGTGTCGCATCTGCACCAAACCGCAGGCATTTTCATCTTTGGAGGGATCGCAACGCACCAGATCCAAGGGCACTCTCCTCTTAATGAAGGCCTCCCCGTCCTCACTGGCCAAAACCCCGCCGATATACTGATCCCCAAGACTAACCACCGGGCTTAGGGCCCGCGAGCCGCAGATGCGGCAGGTGCTTCGTGTGACTAGGATTGGCTTGAATGTTTGTGCTCCCATAAAAGGTAAAGAGTGATCTTTCCTCCAGTCCGGGTCAAGTCGGGAATCCAAACCCCGGCCCCAATTCCCTTCCCTCAGCTTCCCCGATCCTCGCCTTACTGCAATTAACCCGCGACAGAATCCTTCTCCTCCTCTATCATCTTACCCACTATGACCAACAAAACCTTTGCCGATCTCGGCATCTCTCCCGAATTGCTCCAAGCCGTGGGCAAACTCGGCTACGAACAACCCTCCCCCATCCAAGCCGATGCCATCCCCATGATTCTTTCCGGAGAGAACATGATCGGCCAATCCCAAACCGGTTCCGGTAAAACCGCCGCCTTCGCCATTCCCGCCATCGAAAAGGCCGACCCTAACGACCGCAACACCCAGATCCTCATCCTCTGCCCCACGCGCGAACTCGCTGTCCAGGTTTCCGAGGAATGTTATAAACTCTCCGCCTTCAAGCGCGGCATCAAATCCGTCCCCGTTTATGGCGGCCAATCCTACGACCGCCAAATCCGCGCCCTGCGCGAAGGCACCCAAATCGTCATCGGCACACCGGGCCGGCTCCTGGATCACTTGGAACGCGGCACGCTCAAGCTGGATCACATCAAGATGGTGGTGCTCGACGAAGCAGACGAAATGCTCGACATGGGCTTCCGCGACGACATTAAAAAAATCCTCGATGCCGTCACCGGCCCACGCCAGCTCATCTGTTTCTCCGCCACCATGGCCAAGCCCATCCTCAATCTCATCACCTCCTACGCTCCCGACCTGAAAACCGTCAAGATCGCCCACAAAGCCCTGACCGTCCCGACCGTTGAGCAAAGCTTCTATGAAGTTCGGGGGCCGCGGCAAAAACCGAAGTTCTTACCCGCCTGATCGACTTCTACGAAATCAAACTCGGCGTGGTCTTCTGCAACACCAAACAAATGGTCGATGACCTCGCTGACGAACTTTCCGCTCGTGGTTATTCCGCCGACCGCATTCACGGCGGCATGAACCAATCCCAACGGGACGCTGTCATGGGTAAGTTCCGCAGTTCCCGCATCGAGTTCCTCGTCGCTACGGACGTGGCCGCACGCGGCATTGATGTCAATGATGTCGAGGCTGTTTTCAACTACGACCTGCCCTGGGATGAGGAGGATTACGTCCACCGCATCGGACGCACCGGACGCGCCGGGCGTTCCGGTCAGGCCATTTCGTTGGTGGCCGGGCGCGAAATTTACAAACTCCAACACATCGAACGTTACACCAAGATGCGGATTCAACGCCGCGAGCCTCCCTCTCTGGAGCAAATTGAGGAAAAACGCACCAATGTTTTCTTTGAACGCATCCGCAGCGCCCTCCAGTCCGGCACTGGCTTCGTGCGTGAGCAGCCCATGGTGGA
Organism: Blastochloris sp.; assembly: GCA_012031345.1. GTDB lineage: Bacteria > Verrucomicrobiota > Verrucomicrobiia > Methylacidiphilales > JAAUTS01 > JAAUTS01. The sequence continues at coordinate 17,485 of JAAUTS010000022.1, forward strand.
TCGCCTCCTCGAACAAGGCTTCACTTCCACCGACATCGCCTGCGCCGTCATTCAGGAACTTCGCAAGCAGGAAGGCGGCGGTGCTTCCGAAGAATTACCTCCCCCCAAGTATGAAAAACGCGAAAGTTTCCGTGACCAAAGCTCACGCCCTGGCGGAGGCGGCGGGGCCCCCGGAAAATGGAAGGGGAGCCGGTTCAATCGTCGTCCCGCCAAAGGTGGCTCCATAGGTGCTTCAGGTGGAAGCGGAGGGAAACCCTTCTTCAAAAAACGGAAGAAGCCACCCACTTCATGATTTCACGCACCCACTCCTTTTCCATCTCGACCCGAGGCAAGGGCACCTACGAAGTCACGGAGCAAGTCTCTGCCTTAGTCCGCAATTCCAAAGTCCTCTCCGGCACAGCTACCATCTTCCTGGCCCATACCAGTGCCAGCCTGATCCTCTTTGAAAATGCCGACCCCTCCGCCCGGACGGATTTGCACCGTTATTTCGAGCAACTCGTCCCCGAAGACAGCCCCGACTTCATCCACACCGCCGAAGGACCGGACGACATGACCAGCCACATCCGCATGGTCCTGACCCGCAGCAGTTGAAGTCATCCCCATCAGCCAAGGCCGCCTTTGTCTGGGCACCTGGCAGGCCTTTTCGTCTTCGAACATCGCCGTGCCGCCCATCAACGCACCCTCTGGGTCAACATTCTCGGCTCCCAAGAATAATCTCTCTTTCGAAAACTTCACGCCTCTGTGCTTTCGTGAAAATACTTCTTTTCAGCCACTCTTCTTTCTTCCGAATAAAACTTTTTCCCAACCACCCCGCTCAAAGTAACCCATCAATCTTGTACTTGCTCTTCTTACGAAAAATGCGTAAGAATTAACTATGAAGTCGATCACAACCATTGCTCTGTTTGCCCTCACACTCGTCTTGGCTCCTTTGGCCCAAGCGGACTTGACCATGCCCAAAAAGTCCAATTTCTATGACAAACTCGGCCGCGGTTTGGCCAACATCGTCCTCGCTCCCGCCCATGTTCTCGACTCCACCTACGAGTTGACCATGAATGAAGGTCCCACTATCGGCGCTACTAAAGGCTTCGTTCAAGGCACCAGCCGCATGATTATGGACATGTTTGTCGGCATCGCAGAAGTGGTCACCAGCCCCATTCCCAGCGAGTCTTACAAATCCCCCGCTTACGATTCCGGCTTGGTGGAACCCTACCCCCCCGCCGACCTCATCGATAACTGGTATTGATCCTCACCCTTCTTTCCCAACCCGTTCCGCACCTCAACGGAACGGGTTTTCTTTTTCCCCACCCCTCTCATGACACCCGGCAGCATTCTCGAAGGTCAGGTCCACGACATCGCTTTCGGCGGAGAAGCCGTGGTTCGCCTGGAGGGCCTCGTGGTGTTTGTGCCTTTTGCCGCCCTCGGTGAAACCATCCGTTTCCGACTTACCGAACGAAAAAAATCCTTCGCCCGCGCCACCCTCTTGGAAATCCTCAACCCCTCTCCCGAACGCCAAGCCCCTCCCTGCCCTCACTTTTGGTCTCTGCGGCGGCTGCCAATATCAACACCTCAACTACCCCGAACAACTTCGTCTCAAAACCAAACAACTCCGCGATACCCTCCAACGCCTTGGTTCCCTGACCGATCCCGATATCCGCCCCATCATCGCCTCTCCCCTCCCCCTGAATTATCGCAACCGCATCTCCGTTCACCAAGAAGGACCCACCATCGGCTTCAAAGCCATCAACGGGCGCGATCTCGTTGATGTTAGGGAATGTCTCCTGGCCACGCCTGAAGTGAATCGTAAGCTGGCCCACCTGCGCGCCCACCCCGGCCAGCGCGAACACTACTCCCTGCGCGCCTCCCACATCCCGGAACTGGGATTCTTTCAAGCCAACGACGGCCTATTGGAACAACTCCGGCAATTGATAAACACTCACCTCGCCCCCGAGATCCGTTCCGTGATCGAATGTTATGCCGGAGCGGGTTTCTTCGCCCAAGCCTACGCGGAGCGCATGGCTCAGGTCATTCTGATTGAACAAGACTCCCGCTCCCTCGATCTGGCCCGACGCAGCTTCGGCCCCACCGTGATTTGTCTCGAAGGCAGTTGCGAGGAACACCTCCCCACCCTGCTCTCACCCCCTTCCTCGGAACATCCCACCGCCTGCATTGTTGACCCTCCGCGCGAGGGATTGAGTGACGGGTATCCGACTCCAACTCCTGCAAAGCGCCCTTCTCTGCACCAACTCCTCCTACCTCTCTGTAACCCCGCCACCCTGGCCCGCGACCTCAAGGCTCTGGCCCCTGCCTGGCGACCCCTCTATTTTCAACCCATCGACCTCTTTCCCCAAACCGCCCACATCGAGTGTCTCGTGTCCCTCACCGCTGCCTAACGAATCTCTAGTTCATACTGCCGGAGCGCCTGATCCGCCTCCTCCCATTTTTCCAGTTCCGCTAGAGCCATCGCCCGCAGATATTGAAAATAGGCAGGCGCACCCTCCAACTTCAACACTTCCTCCGACCGCTTCAACGCCTGCGCCCACTCCTTGCGCTGCAACTCCTCCTGCACCAAAACATAATTGGCAGCAAAATCGGAAGGATTCAAAATCACCCGCTTTTGCGCCACACTCGGACTCAACTCCGTCTTGTCCAGGTCAGGCAGAATGGCTTTGGGCATATACCGGCGACGCAACTCATACGCCTCCCGCACCCTGCCCTGCTCGCTCAACAACTCCGCCGCCACGGCATAATGCCGCCTCAACCACGGAGGTCGCGACAATAGCCAATTTAAAATCCACTCCTGACTTTTTCGTTCCCGCATCAAATGCCAAAACCACAGCTCCCCACTCTCACTCCAAGCCCCGTCCTCCGCCCCTATCCACCCATCAAACTCCTCCTCCGTCGCCACCGCCAAATAGTAATGATTCAAATGAGGATGACGCCGCGCTAACTGTGGCATTTGTTCCAACATCTCCAGATTGCCCTGACGCTTCGCCTCATCCAGCACCTGATTGTAGCGGGATTCCGTGCCGTGGTTGGAACGCCGAATCATTTCATCCACCGCCGCCAGCGCCAGATCCGTCCTGCGCGGCATCCAGAGCAGAGCCTCCTGCAACGGAAGCAGCGGAGATTGCTTTTCTAAAAATCGCGCCCTCCGAAAATCATCCCGTGCACCGAACTCATCTCCCGCCTGCACGCGGAAGCCTGCCCTCCAAAAATAGATTTGCCACCGCAGCGGACCAGAGGTCAAGGCCTCCGCCAGCAACGCCTCTCTCTCCCCAGGCCCATCCCTTTCCCCGGCCACCTGCTTCAAGGTCTGATTAACTTTCAACTGTCCGGGACGACTCCAGCCACCCTCCACTTGCCACAAGCCCAGCACTCCCACCACCATGAAAAATACTCCCCAACCTCTCCACCACCGAGATCTCCCCACCGAACCCAGATCTTCCTCCGCTCGCCTCGGATTAATCGCCAGCCACGCAAAAACAACAATCGGCCAGGCCGTTGCCCAAACGATGCCAGGGCACATCCACAAAACCATGAATCACCCCCATCATCACCGCCACCGCACAGGCACTGCGAAAATGTTTATCCGTTCCATGACTCAACGGCCAAACTTCCCTCCACCAAGCTACCGCCACCAGAACAAACGCCGCCAATCCAAAAACACCCATCTCTGCCCATACCCATAGCCAGTCACTTTCCGGGTGAACAATAAACGACTCCGTCTTTAATGCCTCCCGATATTGTGGAAACACCGCATCAAAATTCCCCAAACCCACACCCAGCCAGGGCTGGTCCTGGATCATCTTTAAGGTGTCCTTCTGAATCACCCCACGTCCCACCTGAATCAAAGACGCGGAATCTTCACTCCCCCTCCATAACGTATTGAATCGTTCCAAAGTCTCTCCCCCAAACAAAAGAAAGGCCGAGGCCATCACCATCAAGGCCAGCAGGATTTTGGTCAACCGCGTCATCCCCACTCCTGACTTGAAGTTCAGTCCAACCCAAATCAATCCGCCCAGAAAAATCAACACCAACCCACTCCGCGAAAAATTAAGCACCAACAAATAAAACACCACCGCTCCTCCCCCCAGCCAGAGCATCGCCAACCTGAACCTCTTCCTCATGTCATAGGTAAACAGGGCCATCAAAATCAACAAAGCCAGCGAAAGAAACGAGGACAACAAGTTGCGACTCTCAAATGGCCCCAACTTTTTCGGCGACTGCCAACCCGGAACCTCCAGTCCCAGGTAATGAACCAGCAAAACCAAAACGGAAAACAAAATCGCCCCCACACCAAACCATCTCAGCAGACCATGTCGCTGCTCCGCCGTCGGGGTCACCTCGGCAGCGAACATCAACCAAAGCAACCCCAACATCACCCAGCCACCGTGATCCAAACTCAACCACGGCTGCGGCGATACCGCCGAGCCCAGTTCAATACCATAAACTTCCTCCGCCTCACTCCGCCATGAACCGGACAGCCCGTCAAGTCCGGGCAGAAATTGAATCCCCCAAACCAATACCACTGCGGAACAGGCAATCCACCAGATCCGGCTCTCCCTCCGTCCACTTTGTTTCAGAAAAAAAAAAGGCTCCGGTCAAAACCATCAACACAGGAAGCGTCCACTCCTCCCGCCCCGCCACAAATATGACGCTAAAAAAAACCAAGCCCAAGGCCAGCACCTGGGCCTTGCCTCCCACATCCCCAACCTTGACCTGCCTCACCTGTTCTTTCATGCGGAGTCCACATCCGCCTTCTTCCACTTCTCCATGGCCTTAAGATAGGGCTCCCGAAAACATTCCGCCAAGCGACGCCAATGATGTTCCGTGTCATCCACCGGAGCCCAGAGCATCAGACTGTGCCTCTCTCCTAATTTCAGCAAAATCTCCTGCTGCGCCGTCTTGAGATCATCCTCCCTCAAACCAAAACCCACCCGCCGCAGGGTCGTATTCAAACACTCCAGAAAATCCTCCCAGCTCCCACACCGCTCCACTTCCAACTCCAGAACCTTCGCTTGTAAAATAGTATATTGCACTTCTGGACGTCGCAACATCGCGCGGCTGAACTGCTCACGCAACTCCGCCCAGCTCCAGATATATCCCAGATACCTCACCCCGATCAGACCCATGACAAATATCACCGCCCCGGCAATCGGCAGCGTCCTGCCCTGCGTCCATAACACACTCAATCCCACAAAACTCAACGCGGCGGAAACCAGATACATCGCCAAAACCACCCGCCGCTTGGAAAGTCCCAAGTGCCCCAGCCGATGATGTATATGCTCTGCATCCGCCCGAAACAGCGGGAAGCCACGGACCGCCCGACGCAGAATGGCCAGCGTGGTGTCCATAATCGGCAACCCTAGGGCCACGATCGTCACCAACAGCGCCGCAATCACCGCCCCCTTGTTCGCGCTTTGCAAAGAAATGGCCGCTACCGCAAACCCGATCAAATACGCGCCTCCGTCCCCCAGAAAAATTTTGGCGGGAGGAAAATTAAAACAGAGAAATCCTAACAATGCCCCCGCCAGGGCAAAGCAAATCCAGGTCACCTCCAATTGCCCCGCCGACCAACCCACAAATCCCAGCGTTAAAAAGAGAAACAGTCCCAGTCCTGAAGCCACCCCATCCACCCCATCAATCAAATTGATCAAATTCGGAACCGTCACCAACCACAAAATCGTCAACACAATGCTCCAAATACCCAGCGCCATGCTGAAGTGCCCGACAGGATAGGTGATCTGATCAATTTTCAAACCCATCCCAAAAGCCACCAAGGCCGCCAACACCTGCGCCGCCAGTTTCTTCTTGGCTCCCAAGGTCTTGAAGTCATCCCACAGACCCACCGCAAAAATCAAGGTGCTGGATACTGCAATCGCCAGCCAGCCGTCATCCAAATCCTGCTTTAAAAAAAACAGTGCCCCTAACCCCATCAAAAAAACCACATAAAGTGGCAGCCCGCCAATACGTGGCACCGCCCTGTCATGGCGTTTGCGAAAGTAATCCGGTTGATCCAGTAAATTTCCTTCCGTCGCCCACCGAATAAGAAACGGTGTGAGCAATAAAACCACCCCGAATCCCAATGCAAATAATAAAGCTGAAAACAACATGCAGAACTCTCCCCCCCTGATTCACGATAGGCTCACTTGGCCGAACTTCCACTTTCTTTTTCCTCCAACAACAACTGCCAATCCCTCAAGCCCGCCCGTCTCGCCTGACCCTTCTCCCTCAAACATAAAACTTTTTTCCTCTGCCCCCCTTTCCTTCAACCACTGCGCGATTTCTTTTACCGCTCCCGGCTTGAACACCCCGCAAGAAGAACTCCGACCCAAGCGCGCCGCCGCCGCGCCGTCCACATCACCCACCCACAAAATCGATCTTGGCAACTCCAACATCAAGGCAAGCTTGCTCGGCCATAACAGCCCCTGCGTCTCCACTCTTCGCGTCACAACCAAGACCCTCGCCTCCAACAAACTGCCCGCCAATTGCTCCGCCGTCACGTAACCGCGAAACTCGCAGCGCAACAACTTCATCTCACGCGCCCGCTCCTCGACTCTGTCCCTCAACGCCCCTCCTCCTTGAAACACCAACCGCGCAGGCACCCCCTCCTTCTCCAATAACGCCTGCACCTCCACCAAAGCTTCCCACTCGTGGGCCCGACCCAAATTCCCGGAATACAACCAAATCCACTCCTCCCTCTGCCTGTTCTCACTTCCTTCCACCTCCTGCCAATCCCCCGCCCACGGCTCAATCATCGTGCTTCGCACCTGATAGCTCTCCCAAAAACTGACGACTCATATCCTCATCCAGAACCTACCAACCGCCGCCGTCTGCTGATACGCCCAACTCATCAGATGTCTCAAGATCCTTCCCGATGTCCCTGCTTTCAACTCACCCAACTTCTCCGCCAACTCAGGATAAACATCCATCACCCAATGTGCATGACGCGCCCCGCGTAACTTTGCCAAAATTGATGCCGTCCAACCCAGACACACCGGCGAGGTCAGGGATATCACCCAGTCCAGCCTGCCCAAGCTCAGACCTCTGAAAAATAATTGCCCATGCACTCCCATCTCATGCCACCAGCGCCGCCATCCCTGCAGCCGTTTCGCATAGACTTGCGACTCCGCCAGAAAATGCACCTCATGACCCAACTCCCGTAAATGTGCCGACAACTCCGCCGCCAGTCGCGCGGTCGGCGCAGCATCCTCCGCCCCATATTGATTCAGAACCAGGATCTTCATTCTCCCGCATCTTGTTTCACAACCACCGCCGCCGCACTCCTCACCTGACTTCCCGCTGGAATCGACTTCATCACCACCGCCCCGGCACCCACCACCGATCCCTTCCCCAGCGTCACCCCCGGACCAACAAAAGCCATCGCCGCCACCCAACATCCATCCTCCACCGTGATCGGTTGAGTCACCAAATCAAAAGTCTCTCGCTCGTAAGCATGAGAGCCCGTGCAAAGAAAGGCCCGCTGGGAGATGCACACCTGCGACCCGATACGCACCGGGGCCAGTGAATTAATCATCACCTCCTCCCCCAGCCACACATGATCCCCCAACTCCAACCTCCACGGGAAATGAATGTTCACCCCTGCCCGAATCACAACCGCACGTCCAATTTTTGCCCCAAACAATCTCAACCAAAAAACTCTCACTGGCGACGGCACATGCCACAAGGGCTGAAAAAACAAACCCTGACACAAACGCCACAAAGCTTCCTTCCACCAAGCTGCCCCGCGATCAAAGCCCGACGCATCATAACGACTCAAATCCATCCCTCCATCCTGCCCTCTCCCGCCCCCTCACACCACCGCATTTTTTCGCGACATTACACTCGTCGATCGTTACTTTTAATGTCGCACCATGTTTAAGGAAAAATCCGAGCTTTTTCTTTATCGCCTGCTTTGGATTGGCAGTTGCGTCACGCACACCACTTCCATCGGCCAATCTTTCATGGAGGGCGGCAGATTCAGCAACTCGCTCCTGCGACAAATTCAACGCCTTGAAAAACAACAATGGTTGACCAAAGAACGACACGCCAAATATGGCAGTCTCATCCGCCTCAGCCAACAAGGTCTTGATGTTATTTCTGACGAACAGTGGACCTCCCGCTGGCAGAATTCTTGGGATGGACTATGGACTCTCGTTCTTTTTGATATCTCTGAGAAAGAGCGGCAGTTGCGAGATGTTTTCCGCCGACAACTTCAAGCCCAACATTTTGGATGCCTTCAGAAAAGCCTTTGGATCAGCCCATTCCTGGCTCCTCAACTGGTCCGCGGAATTCAAAGTGGTCGGACACAGTGTCAGCATCTGCTTATGATGCAGGCTCGGGAACTCATCGGGTTTGACTCTCTCGACCTGATCTGTCACGCATGGAATCTTAAGCTGCTCTCACAACAGAATGGGGCATGGTCACAAAAACTGGACGCCATCGAAAAACTCCTGAGCGCCCGCTCCGCCACCGCCCAGGCTTGGGATCAGGCCATCAACGAAGAGTTTCGAGCCTGGAAATCCGTCAAGGCGACAGAACCCTTCCTGCCTCGCGAACTACAACCAAAAAACTACCGGACCCCCCAGCTCTGGCAGCGCCGACTCCAACTCATCCAAGCCACACAATCCCACCACAACCCCGACATTAGAAGTAACGATCGTCGGTTCTAATGTCGCGGCGGGCTCTCACTTGGAGCTGGACACAGGGATTGGTTTTCATTATGTTCAATATGTTTTGAACGCTGAAGAACAGGCGATTTGGAATCATTTTGTGGATTTGGGCGGCCGGTCGGCTTTGCGACTGGGCTTACCTCGTTCCTTGGGTCAGGTTTATGCCGCCGTTTATCTCAGCCCCGAACCCTTGGGTTTGGAGGATTTGATGGAGCAACTCGACATCAGCAAAGGGAACGCCAGCATGAGTCTGCGTCAGTTGGCGGAGTGGGGCGCGGTGCGACGGCTCTGGATCAAGGGGGATCGTCGGGATTATTACGAGGCCTCGGAACATTTCTCCCAGGTCATCCGGCAGTTTGTTTCCACCATCCTCAAACCCCGCATCCAATCCACCTCCGTGCAATTAGAAGGAATGCGAGAAGATATCCAGCGTTTGAATGGACGTGGCACCAAGCAAGGGCTTTTTATGCAAACCCGCATCGCCCGTCTGGAAAGTTTTCATAAAAAAATCAGCCGGGCTGTGCCCTTGTTGGAAAAAATCCTGTGAACCTCCCTGCTTCATCCATCGACCCCACAGAAGCCATCAGGAACCACACTCCTTGCTGGTGGGTGATCCATACCCGTCCACGTTGCGAGAAGAAAATGGATCAATGGTTCACGGATCGGGGTTGGGACCATTATTTACCCACCCGCTCGAAGAAGCGGAGTTACCCTGGGAAGATCGTCACGTTTCAGCATCCTTTGTTTGCTGGTTATACCTTCGGTGTTTTTAACCTTCTCCAAAGAAACGCGGTTTATGGTTCCGGCCATGCTGCGGGAATTTTGGAGGTGGTCGATCAGGCACAGTTGATCCGAGAATTGGAGATTCTGAAACTTGCTCTGGCTCAGGGTCACAATGCCCAGGAATGCCCTTATTTGAAAGTAGGTCAACGCACCCGGATCACCTTGGGTCAATTGCGCGGACTGGAGGGGATCGTGCTGCGACACAAGGATCAAACCCGCATGATTGTCTCGGTGGAAATTTTACAACGCTCCGTGTCGTGGAAATTGACCCGGATTGGTTGGAAGCAATGAACTAGCCAG
>JAAUTS010000158.1 GCA_012031345.1 Blastochloris sp.
AAGGAGAAGGGCCCCGAGGCGGTCGATGAGGCTTTTCCGAAGAGTTGGAGGGAGGAGTCGGGGTGCTGCGGAAGATGAGGATGGGGCGGTCGGCAAAGTAATCCACCTTGGCCTGGGCGATGCGGGTCTGGAAAAGTCCGGTGGAGAGCCAGACTTCGATGCCTTCTTCTTCGCAGGCTTGGAGTTCCTCCGCCACTTTTTCGAGGGAGCTTTTTCGGATGTCGAAGATGACGAGTTGGATAGCTTCGGAGTGGAGGGTTTCGACAAAGGTGCTGAGGTCGATTTGGGAGGGGTTGAGTTGTTTGGAAAGCTGGAAGCCGAGTTCGGGGTGTTGTCGGATGTCTTCCGCCCAGGTGGTGGGTTCATTGAGGTCGGTGACGAGAAGGAGGTTGCGAAGGTGGCGGTGGGATCTGCTGATGCGGGAACGAAGGAGTCGGAGAGCGAACTGACGGGTGAAGAAGAAGAGGGCGCAGAGGGGGATGAAAAGAATGAAGGTGGCGCGGCTGAGGGATTCTTTAAAAAAGAACATGAGCAGCACCTGGATGAGAAAGAGGACGATGGCGCACTGGAAGCAGAGGTTGAGAATTTGGGCGCGACTTTGACTCAGTCCGAGGGCGTAGAAGTTGTAATAGGAAAGGACGAAGGGAGTGAAGAGGGCGAGGGGGAAGAGGAAGGGCAGGTAGTCGAGGAAGCTGCCAATGTTAGGTTCGAGGAGCTGGATGTTGAAGTTGTGATAAAGGAGGTTGCGCAAGGCGAAGGCGGAGATGAAGGCCAGACAGGCCAAGAGAGCGTCTGCGAACTGAAGAAAAAGGCGACGTTGTCTAAAATTGGCCAGAAGCATTGCGAGGCGGAATGTTAAGCCGAGCCCGGAATGACGTCAAGGGGAGGGTTCACGCGGAGCAGGGCAAACGCACTAAAAGTTGTTAAGTCTGTGCTGCTTGAATCAGAGAAGAACCTTTTTTAAACCACGAAGCCCCATGAATCCACCCCCTACCGCCCCGCCGCCCAAAGGAAAAAACTTTTTATTACGTGTAACTTAGTGTCCGTTCGTGGTTTAAACTCCTTTCTCTCTCTGATTACGAATTACGGAATACTTTAGGGAAACACACCCCGAAGCGGGCCTTTGGCCCTTTCTGCCCCTCTTGATATAGGGGATGGGGAAGCTTTCGAGTTACTGAAAACCGAAAACTGAAAAACTGCAAACTAATTTCTGATTTCGAATTGGGGGGAGGAAGGGGAAACACACCCGGAAGCGGCCTGAAGGCCTTTCTGCCCCTACTGATATAGGGGATGGGGGAAAATTCTGATTCCGGTCTTCTAACTTTACACTTCCAATTTAAAACTTCTTAGAATTGGGTAGGAGGGTTTCGGCGATTTGGACGGCGTTCCAGGCGGCACCTTTGAGCAATTGATCTCCGCTGATCCAGAGGGCGAGGCCGTGCTGGGGAGGGGCGGAGAGATCCTGACGAATGCGACCGACGTGGACATCGAGATCGCCGGAGGCTTCCAGGGGCATGGGGAAGTGGTTTGTGGCGGGGTCGTCCACTATTTTGACGCCGGGTGCCCGGCTGAGGATTTCCCGAGCCTGGGCCGGGCTGAGGGGTTGTTCGGTCTCGATGACGACAGACTCGGAGTGGGCGCGGAGGACGGGGACGCGGATGCAGGTGGCCTGCATGGGGAGCTGGGGGGTGTGGAACATTTTTTGGATCTCGGCGATGAGTTTGTTTTCCTCCTCGTTGTAGCCGTTTTCCGCGATTTTCGTGTTATGCGAGAAGAGGTTGAACGCGAGTTGATGGGGAAGAACCTCGGCCTTCAAGGGTTGACCGGAGACGTGGTCGCGGACTTGTTGCAAGAGTTCCTCCATGGCTTGAGCACCGGCTCCGCTGGCGGATTGGTAGGTGGAAACGATGACACGCTTGAGGGTGGCGGCCTGGTGGAGGGGCCAGAGGGCGACGGCGAGGATGGCGGCGCAGCAGTTGGGGTTGGCGATGAGTCCTGCGTGGGAGTGCAGGTCGGCGGCATTTACTTCGGGTACGACGAGGGGAACTTTGGGGTCCATGCGGAAGGCGGAGGAGTTGTCCACCACGATGGCACCTGCCTGGATGGCATGGGGGATGAATTCCCGGGAGCGGGTGGCTCCGGCGCTGAAGAAGGCGATATCGACTCCCTGGAAGGCGGAGGCTTCGAGGGCGCGGACGGGATGTTCGCGGCCTTGGAAGTTCATGGTTTTCCCGGCGGAACGCGGGGAGGCGAGCAGGGTGAGTTGACCTACGGGGAAGTGGCGACGTTCCAGAACGCGAAGGATTTCCACTCCGACGGCTCCGGTGGCTCCGACGATGGCGATATGGACACGGTTGGGATTCATAAAAAGAAAGGTTGGAGGGGAGATGGTAGTGAAAGCCGGAGCTCAGGCAAGATTTCTGATGTTCAATTCTAATTTTTCACTTCAGATGGGGAAGGGGAACTGCGGAGGCCGTAGAAGGCGATGACCACGAAGCAAAGGAAGGGAAGGAAAAAGGAAAGGCGGGTGCTGGAAAGAGCCAGGGAAAGGTCGAGGTCCATGATGGCGCCCTGGAGGGGTGGCATCAGACAGCCACCGCCGATGGCCAGGATCAGGCCGGCGGAGGCGAGCTTGGCGTCGTCGCCCAATTGATGGAGGGCGATGCCGTAGATGGTAGGAAACATGAGGGACATGCAGGCGGAGATGCCGACGAGACAATAAAGGCCGGGGAGACCCTGAATCAAAATCGTGCCCAAAGTCAGAAGGCAAGCTGCGAGGGCGAGTTGCCAGAGGAGGCGCGCGGGGTGGAGGTATTTCAAAAGGAAGGTGCAGATCAGGCGGCTGGAGACAAAAACGAGCATGGCGATGATGTTGTAGCCCTGGGCTTGGGATGGGCTGAGATTGAGTTCATGAACGCCGTATTGGATGATAAAGGTCCAGCACATGATCTGGGCACCGACGTAGAAGACCTGGGCGACCACACCCTCGACGTAGCGTGGATTGCGTCGCAAACGCGTGAGGGTGGCGCGAAGGTCGAGAGGTTTTCCCTGGGGCTCACCTGAGCCGGGGAGTCGGCAGACGAGGAAGAGGAGAAAGGCGGCGAGCACCACGGCGCCGAGTAGGATGTAGGGTGTGCCGAGGGTGTCGAGGTCCTGGGCTTGGATGGCTTGGAAGGCGGAGGGATCGTTGGTTTGGAGAAAAGTGCGCTCGGTTTCGGAGGCGGGGTGAAGTTGGTCGAGGATAAAAATTTTGGCGGTGAACATGCCCAGGAGTGAACCCATGGGGTTAAAGGCTTGGGCAAGGTTGAGGCGTTGAGTGGCGCGTTGTTCATCTCCCATGGAGAGGATGTAGGGATTGGCGCTGGTTTCCAAAAAAGAGAGGCCGCAGGTCATGATGAAGTAAGCGGCGAGAAAAGCGCTGAAGGCCTGAAAATTCCCTGCTGGAATAAAGAGGAAGCAACCAATGGTGTAAAGCCCCAGCCCGATCAGGATGCCGCTTTTGTAGTTGTAACGTTTGATAAAAAGGGCGGCGGGGATGGCCATGATGCAATAGCCTCCATAGAAAGCGAACTGGACGAGGGAACTTTGGAAGTGGCTGAGGAGGAGGATGTTTTTGAATGCGGCCACCATGGGGTTGGTGATGTCGTTGGCAAAACCCCAGAGCGCGAATAGGAAGGTGACCAGCGCAAAGGCAGGCAGAAGATGACGCGGGAGGAGGGGTGGTTTGGTCATGGGGTCGCCTGAGCTTATCGTGGAGGTGGGGGGTTGGGAGAAGCCGGAGGAAGGGGATTTGGATGCGGGTTGATTCTTGGGAAAGGTGCTGGAGGCGGAATCGATGACCCGATCGGAAATTCCCTCGCCGGGCGGAGTGCTGCTGAGTTGATCCAGAAACTGACCGACGGGTTCCTGTTCAGGATGTTCCAGCGTGGAGCAGGAGATGAGGGCGGGGAAGAGGGTAGCAATCAGGATGAGGCGAAAATGGTTCATGGAAGAGGGGGCAGGGGATGTTGATAACTTTGGCAGCGATTCATCCAACCTTTGAGCCAGCGTTGTTCATTACGTGCCGGAGGGGAAAGTTGCACACGTCGGGTGAGGACACGTGAGGAGGATTCGGAGAATTCACGGAGGGCGGCGGGACCAGGTTGGGTGCCTTTCATTCCTAACAAGACCTGAAGCAGTCCCCAGCCCTCTCCTTGATAGCGTTCGGTTTTTTTAACGCCTTCTCCCTTGAAGTTGACGTAGTCCATGAGCGGATAGAATCCACCTTCGGTCGAGACGAGGCGTTGGAATTGATTTTCCACATGTTGACGTTGGTCCGGGGAGAGTTCGGCGGTCATTTTGGGTAGGGCGTAACTGAGACGTTGCGCGGCGAAGGCTGTTTGTTCGGGGATGGTATCGAGCAGGAATTGGCGGAGGGAAATCATGCGGGGGCTTTGTCGGGCGGCCTCAAATTCCTCGCGGCTGGTCCATGGACAATCCTGGGTGGTCAAGAGCCAGTCGGGGAGTTGAACTTTGCGTTGTTGCAGAAAAGCCAGCAAGGAAGGAAAACTTTCTTCGAAGGGCCCTCCATGCCGGGGGGGAACCAAATGAAATGGCCAATGCCGAGGGAGGCGAAGCCTTCACCCTTGTTCCAGGTGGTCAAGCCCTCGACGGTGCCGCCGCATTCATTTTTCCAAATTTGGCGTCCAATCCGTTCGGCCTCGCTGCGTGGGATCTCCAGGGCATGGAGAGGAATCAGCGTCGTCAGGTAAATGAAGAGAAGAAGTGAAAGGCGGATCATGGGAGTGGCTGGGTGGTTAGGTTGGAGGGCTGCCGGAGCATTCGTTTTGTAGGCGTTGATATTCTTCCAAGGTGCCGATATCCGACCAGCATCCCTCATCGAGGAGGATGCCGCCGAGCTTTTTCCGGGCTTGGATCAGGCGCAGGAAAGCTTCAATCACGGACTCTTTTTTACCTTGGATCAGATGAGCAAAAAAGTCAGCTTGGAAAACATAGATGCCGCTGAAGAGACAGGGGCGACCCTGGGTGATATGGAAGGTGGAGCGGAGGTCGAGGATTTGGCCGTCATCACCGAGTTGCACATTTCGAGGATGCCCGGAGCTGCGGAGGGCGAGGGTGACAAGGTTTCCGCTTTGGTGATGGTGCTGGAGGAGCTTGGGCAGGCTCAGGGTGCTGTGGATATCGCCATTATAAACCAGGAGAGGCTCGTTAGGATCGGTCAAATCCTGGATGTTTTTAATACCTCCGCCCGTGTCCAAAAGCTCCGGTTCATGGCGGAAGCGAAGGGGGACGCCCTGGTAGTGGGCGTCAGGAAAGGCCAGATGATAGGTTTCGGAGGCGTGATGGGTGTTGATCAGGATTTCCCGGACCCCGAGGGGAAGGAGTTGATCGAAGATATGGGTGATGAGAGGCCGACCGCCGAGGGGTAGCAGGGGTTTGGGGAGTTGATCTGTCAGGGGACGCAGCCGGGTGCCGAGCCCTGCTCCGAGAACAAAGGCACGGTGGATGAGGGGACTGGGTTGGGCGGGGTTCAACTCAGGAACTCAAAGCGAGAGGTAGGTGGATTTGCTCATGCCTTTTTCGTAATCCTCCAGAAGTCTCATGCCTTCATTGGGCTTGAGGAGATCCTTCTTGATGGCGGCATCAATCTGGGCCTTGAGCAGGCGGGCGAGTTGGCTGGGCTCGTATTGCACATCTCCGAGAACCTGGCCGATGGTGTAACCGGGGATGACATCCTCAATGTAGAAGCCGCTGTTTTCGTCTTCATCCATGAAGACGTGCGCCTCGGTGACGGGGCCGAAGAGGTTGTGCAGATCGCCCATGACATCCTGATAAGCACCCATGAGGAAGAAGCCGAGCAGGTAAGGTTGGCTGGGTTTGTAATCGTGGAGGGGCAGGGTGCTGCGTATGTTTTCGTCCTGAATAAACTCGTCGATTTTACCGTCGGAGTCGCAGGTGATGTCCACCAGGGTGGCCTGATGGAGGGGTTCCTCATGGAGGCGGTGGATCGGGGCGATGGGGAAGAGTTGACCGACGGCCCAGTGATCGATGAGGGATTGGAAAACGGAGAAGTTGCAGAGGTATTGTTCACTGAGTTGGGTGGAGAGTTCCTGCACTTCCTTGGGGATGCTTTTGGAGCCATGGAAAAGATCCTGGATGGTTTCACACAACTTCCAGAAACCGGATTCGATCTTGGCCTTGGCGTCGAGATCAAGGAGGCCCAGTTCGAAGCGGGAGTTGGCTTCATCTTTGATTTGTTGGGCCTGGTGGAGGGATTCGCGGCGATTACGTTTGTTGAGTTTTTTCATCACCTCATGGAGTTCCCTGACCAGCTTGTGGTCGGTTTCCTGAACGTCCTGGAAGTGGTGTTTGGTTTTCTCGATGGTGCCGAAGACCTCCACCACAAGCACGGAGTGGTGGGCCACGACAGCCCTACCGCTTTCGCTGACGATGTTCGGGTGAGGCACGGACTCCTCTGAGCAGACGTCGGCGATGTTGTGGACCACGTCGCGGGTGTATTCTGCGAGGGTGTAGTTGGTGGAGCTTTCCGAGCCGCTGCGGGTGCCGTTGTAATCCACACCGAGTCCACCGCCGACATCGAGGTAGCCGATGTCGAACCCAAGTTTGCGAAGTTTCGCGTAGTAGCGGGTGGCCTCGCGCACCGCTTTTTTCACGGTGAGGATGTCGGGGATTTGGGAGCCGACGTGAAAGTGGATGAGTTGGAAGCAGTGGCTGAGTTTGCGTTCCTTGAGAAGTTCAGCGGCTTCGAGCAGGTCGGCGGTGGAAAGACCGAACTTGGCTTCCTCTCCGCCGGAGAGAGCCCATTTGCCGGAGCTTTTGGTTTGCAGACGGACGCGGATGCCGATGTAGGGTTCGACCCCCATTTGTTCGGCTAGGTCGAGGATGCGACGGAGTTCCTCAATTTTTTCCACCACCATGATGACTTTTTTATTCAGCTTGCGTCCGGTCAGGGCGATGCGGATGAACTCGGAGTCCTTGTAACCGTTGCAGATGAGGAGGCTTTCCTGATCCTCGTGGATGGCCAGGGCGGCGAAGAGTTCCGGTTTGGAACCGACTTCGAGGCCGTAATGATATTCACGGCCTGCTTCCTTGATTTCCTCGACCACTTCGCGCAGTTGGTTGACCTTGATGGGGAAGACGCCACGGTATTGGCCTTGGTAGGCGGAGTCGCGGATGGCGGTGTTGAAGCATTCGTTGATGCGTTTGACCTGGTTGCGGAGGAGATCCTGGAAGCGGACAAGCAGGGGGAAGGGCAGGCCACGGTTGCGGGCTTCTTCCACCACTTCAAAGAGATCGATGGAGGCTGCGCCTTCGCCCGGAGTGGGGGTAACGGAGATGTTGCCCTGCGGGTTGACTCCGAAGTAATCACCACCCCAGTGGTTGATGCTGTAGAGATCTTTGGATTGTTCGATGGACCAGGAGTCGGAGGCTTTTTGCATGTTTGACCACTTATATACGGGTCGTGCGGG
>JAAUTS010000159.1 GCA_012031345.1 Blastochloris sp.
TCCCTACGGCATGGTTCCAGCTTAGAGAAAAAAACCAGACTTGGAAAACCCTTTAAATGTTCAAGACTGACCAGTTGGTAACGCCTAAAACCAAGAAAAATTAACACCAAAAACGAAAAAAACCGTGACTTCACATCGTCCTGGTTGAACCCGAAATCCCTCCCAACACTGGCAACATCGCCCGACTCTGCGCCGCCACCCGCAGCCGACTCCACCTCGTCGGACCTCTCGGCTTTAGCCTCGATGAAAAACATCTCAAACGCGCTGGACTCGATTACTGGCACCTCCTCGACTACCAAACCCATGATTCCTGGTCCCATTTCGTCCCTCTCCTGACCCGGCAACGCTTCTTCCTCCTCAGCAGCAAAGCCACTCAATCCTGTTACCAGACTTCCTTTCAGGATGGCGATTTCCTCATCTTCGGACGCGAAAGCAAAGGTCTGCCTGCCTCACTCCTGGCCCAATACCCCGAACAAAGCCTGACCATCCCCATGCTTAACCCCGAAGCCCGCTGCCTCAACCTCTCCAGCAGCGTCGCCATCGTCCTCTACGAAGCTCTCCGCCAAACCCGTTTCACCTCCTGACCTCTCAGCCCTCCCCTACTCCTCCACCTCCGCACTCGTCACCGCCCGACAAATCCCCCGCTTGGTCTCCTCCAAAAACCGACATAACAACTCAATGTCCGGATGCTGCAACTCAGGATTCGAGCGGATGCTTTCCAGCGCCTGCAAACGATTCTTCCCCGCGTGATACAAAAGATGATAGGCCTCCATGATTTTTTTGCGTCGCCCCGAATCAAATCCCTTGCGCTTCAACCCCACCCGGTTCAAACCGCAGACCGCATTCGTCGCCACCGCCATGAAATAGGGCGGCACATCCAAACCCAGCCGGGTCTGCCCCCGCACCATCACATGCTCCCCCACGCGCGTAAACTGGTGCACCACCGAATCGCCGCCCAAAAAAGCGTGATCCTTCACCTCCACATAACCACCCAACAACACATTGTTCACCAAAATCACCTGATTCCCGATCAGACAATTATGCGCCACATGCACCCCCGTCATCAGATAATTCTCATCCCCGATCACCGTGCTTGAACCCTCCTTCGTGCCACGATGAATCGTCACATACTCCCGGATCACATTCCTGTGCCCAATCCTGGTGTGACTCAGACAATTTTGATAAGCCAAATCCTGCGGCTCCGCCCCGATGATCGCCCCATACCCGATCTGATTGCCCGACCCCAGCACCGTGTGCCCCGTGATCACCGCCCGCGCCCGGATTTCACAGCCTTCCCCCACCTCCACATGCTCATCAATCACCACATCAGGACCAATGATGCAGTTCCCTCCCACCTTGGCTTGAGGATGAATCAACGCCCGCGGATGAATCTGTGTGCTCATAAAAATATTGTTCCCATTCTATCCTGTGAATCCTGTCTCGAATTCCACTCAGAGATAACCAGATTCCTTGAAACTGTAATAGCCTTTTTGCTGTGCCGTCGGCGTGCCGAGAATCACATGATCCAACAAATCGATCTGCATCAGTTTGCAGGCCTCCCGCAGATTCCGCGTAAAGTCCAAATCCGCCGCACTCGGTGTTGGGTCCCCGCTCGGATGATTATGCACCAAAATCATGGAAAAGGCCTGGTGCAGCAACCCCACTCTTAGAATCTCACGCGGATGCGCCACCGTCTCATTGATCGTTCCCCGGCTGATCTCTTGCATTGCGATCAAACGGCAGCGTGTGTTCAAGGCCAGCACCCGCAACGACTCATGGGGCAGCTGCCGCATCTCCTCTCCCAACAAATTTTGCACATCCAAGGCCGTGGCCACCGGTTGCAACAAGGCCTGGCTCCGCGCCAACCTCACCCCCAGTTCAAAAGCCGCCTTCAACTGCACCGCCTTGGCCATGCCCACCCCCTTGACCCTCGCCAGCTCCACCGCCGGTGCCCGTGCCAAAGCCTCCAAGCCCTGATAACGCTCCAGCAACTCATCCCCGATCGCCACCGCCGACTTCCCCTTCATTCCCACCCGCAACAGGATGGCCAACAACTCGGAGGTCTTCAGCCCCGCCGCCCCCTGCGTCCATAAGCGTTCTCTCGGACGTTCATCCAACAACAAATCCTTGATCCGCGACATGTTAGGTTCCCTCCCCGCCCGGCGCTTTCCCCTCCGGCACCACCTTGCCTCCCCAGGAAATAATTCGCGCTTTGGCTCCCATCGCCTCCGCCTCCTTAATCTGATGATTCCTCCCGTAGGCCAGCGACATCGTCGCATAAGCCATCTGATCGTTCGGACGCAACTCTATCGCCCGCTGCCCCGCTTCGATCGCTTCCGCTGCCCGATTCAGCTTGATCAACACCACACAGATCGCCTGCCAGGCATCAAAACACTCCGGCTCCAGCTCCGTCGCCTTTTGGTAACACTCCAACGCCTTGTCCAACTCACCCAGAGCCAGCTCCCCGTTCCCTTCATCAATCCATTCCTGTGCGTTCATCATCATGCTCCTTTAGCTCACTTCAATACAAAGCCTGGACCGCTGCCGTCAACTGCGCCGGCTCCACCAAATCTTCCCACACCTTCCCTCGTTTCCCCTCCCGATTAAATACCATCACCCGCAACTCATCCTTCGGTTGCGTCCATCCCAGCTTCACACACAGCTCACCCTTGAAATCCGCGATGGCTGACAACTCCTTGCGCGGATCCGCCGGGTTTCCGTTCTTCCGATAATACGGAGCCACCCTCAACGCCTCCTGATCCAAATCCCGCACCATGCGCCGCACCGTATATCCAGCCGCCCAGTCCGCCATGGTTCCCCGCAAATCCACCACCACAATACTCCGGAAATCCCGCCTCCCCTTGAATTCATCCACAGCCTTGCTCGCTTCCCGTGTTCGATTTTGTAATACCGGATTGCTGTAAATCAACACCGTCACCATCCCCTTCGGATTCATGACCCGCTCCACCCCATCCGCGTCCGTGGCTGAAATCAACACCTCAGCCCCGCTCAGACTCCAAGCCCAAAACAATCCCAAGCCTAACAACTCTGCCCATCTCATAAAACCTCCAATACATAGCCACGCAGATACTCGCTCTCCGGCATGTTCAACCACACCGGATGATCCGCGCTTTGATGACAAATTTCCAACAACCGCAAACGTCGCCCCGCATCCGCCGCCGCGTCCGCCAACATCTCCCGATACCGCTCATACCCGATCGCGTGGGAACAGCTATACGTCGCCAACACCCCACCCGGCCTCAGTTGCAGGATCGCCCGCAGATTCAACTCCTTGTAGCCCTTCATCGCCTCTTGCACCCGATCCCTCGCCTTGGCAAAGGGGGGCGGATCCAGAATGATCAAATCCCGGCTCTCCGGCTTTTGTCGTTTCATAAAATCAAAGGCATTCTCACAAATCCAATGAATACTCAGACCGTTGCGCTCCGCATTTTTTTGCGCGCGACCAATCGCCTCCGCCGAAGAATCAATCCCCGTCACCGTCCTGGCTCCCGCCTTGGCACAGTGCAGCGCAAAGCCCCCCTGATTGCAAAATACATCCAACACATCCCGCCCCTCGGCAAAACGGGCCACCCGGCCATGCTGCTCACATTGATCCAGATAAAGCCCCGTCTTCTGACCCGAATCCGCCTCGTAATAAAATTCCAACCCACCCAACTCCAACCAAAAAGCTTCCGGCAGCACACCACGTCCCACCCTCACCTCACGCGCTAAGCCTTCCTTCTCCCGACTCGGCGCATCGTTACGCAACAAAATGCAAACGGGCTGCAAAGCCTCCTGCAACCAGTCCAACACCATCTCCCCCTGCCGATCCACCGCCAGGGTCAAAAACTGCGCCACCAACACCGGCCCATAACGGTCCACAATCAAGCCCGGAATCCCATCCGACTCCGACCATACCAAACGCCCCACCTTCCTCCCCTCCCGCCTCCGGCAGGCCCGCTCCAAAGCCTGACTCAAATACTCCCGTCCAAAGTCCTCCTTCCCCGTCGAAAAACCGCGCCACACAATCTGAGACCTCCCATTATAAATCCCCGAACCCAGAATCCGGCCCTGCGCATCCCGACACTCCACCGCCCGTCCATCCCACTCCGGAGCCAACAACTCCCGCACCTCATTCGCATACACCCAGGGATGCCCCCTCAACACCCGTTGCCTACCCCCCCGCCGTTAATCGCAAAGCCGACATCCCCAAAACCTACCCATTCCCCCTCAACTGAGAAGCAAGAATCCTCTCCACACCTCCCACCGCCTCATTATCAAGATAAGAGCGTTCCGACCCGTGCTTCCACTCACTGCAACAAATCTTCTCAACGCTTCTTGAAATTGTTTGAATCCCGCCCCCACTCCCGGCATCCAAACCACCATGAACCCTCCTTCCCTCGTTTCCCGCAGCATTCAAATTCCCCTCTGGCTCTGCCTCCTCATCCCCCTGCTCGGTCTGGTCCTCGTCGCCACACCCATCCTCGGCCTGAGCGGTTTTTACCTCTACCGCGCCTACCAGCAAAACGAAGCCCGCCAAGCCGCTTTGATCGAATATCAAGGCAGTCATCTCCGTCAAGGTGCCAAAATCGATTCCCTGCTCAGCTTGAGCGAAAATTCAATCCGCAGCTTGGAGACCCGCGTCAGCACCGGACTCCAAGCCACCCGCTCCCGCGACCTTTCCCTCCCCGCTCTCAACCGGGATCTGGATCAAATCCGACGCGATTTGAACAAAGCCGACTCCGCCCTGCAAACCCTGCAAGCTGAAGTCACCCGCATCCAGCAAAGCCGTCAACTCAACCCCGACCGTAGTTTCCTCACCGCCCCCCTCCAGAGCGACCTGAGCCGTTGGGAGCAACAACTGAGCCAAACCCAAACGTCAACTCGACCGCGCACAAACCCAGGTTGCTGAAGTTCAAGCTCACCGCACACGCTTGGCTCAGGAGGAGTCCGCCGCTGCCAGCCGCGCCGCTCTGGCCCGCGCACGGCAAGCCGCCCAAAATGCCGAAAATGCCCGCCTCGCCCAAGCCCAGCGCGATCGTGCCCTGGCTAACTCCCTGCTTACCCCCAGCCTGTCCTTCTTCTCCAACTACTCCCAACCCCGCTACTACTCGTATCCCCGTTCTTACCACACGCCCTTCCCATCCTATCATCGCAACTATCCCTGCCACAGCAACACCCGCTACCGCCACCTACCTTATCGAAACCAAAGCGGCATCCGCATCGCCTTCGGTTTCTAATCCAGCCAGTGCTCTCAACTCCTGCAGCCTGAACTTCCTTTCCCTGTGCCGGGGGCTTTGAATCATTTCTTGCCCCAGGCACAACGGTGGAACAGCCTGCCCTCCTGCTGAAAATGTCGCTCAAAATCCGTGGGAGGATCCCCGGTGGCATCCCAGGCTCCCCGTTTCTCAAACAAGTCCGACCTCTTCAACCACAACTCCTGCGCCCACTCAAAATACTCCGCGTGATCCGTTGTGAATCTCACCTCTCCGCCCACAGCCAACACCTTGTGCAGGGTTACCAGAAACGATTCCTGAATCAGCCGGTTTTTGTGATGTCTCCGTTTCGGCCACGGATCCGGGAACATGATGTGCACCCGCGCCACACTCTCCGCCGGACACATCCACTCCAAAAAATACGAGGACTCCAAGCGCAGAACCCGCACATTGGTCAACCCACGCCGCTTCACCCGCTTGACAATCTTTTCGCGCCCGACCCAGCAGCCGCTCCGTCGCCACAAAATTCAACTCCGCTCGCGCCGCCGCATATTCCAACAGGAAACCTCCATCCCCCGCACCCAACTCAATCTCCACCGGCCCTGTGTTGCCAAAAACCTGACTCCAATCCAGACGATCCAGCACTTGGTCATTCCCAATCCAGGGCCAACCTCGATCCTTTTCATTCCCTGCTTCTCCCCGGCTCTCCTCAACTTCCATATCCCCCATCCTGTCAGCCTCCCTCCCCCTGCGAAAAGCAGAAAGCTTCCCCCCACATCCCGCCATTTTTTATTTTTCTTCTGCGCTTTACAAAGCCGCCAAACCCTTGTTTGATTAATCTCCTCTTGGGAAAGGCTGGATAGCTCAGTCGGTAGAGCAACGGACTGAAAATCCGTGTGTCCCCGGTTCGAACCCGGGTCCAGCCACATCTTTGACCCTCCAACCCTGACACCCGATTGTGACACAATCCCTCCGCGTTTTTGCTTTAAACTTGTGTCTTAAAACTTAAAACTCCTCCTTATGCGTGTTCTCGTCACAGGAATGATCGCAGGCATGGACGACCTCGCCTGCCTGAAAAAAGTCGCCGCCCTCGGCCAAAAAAATCTTCGTGAAATCAAAATTTACGATGCCATCAACGAATTTACCAAGTCCGGACGCAAACCCCTCGAACGCCTCCTCGGCACCACCGACTACGTCTTCGAGCTGACCCGCGAACGCGAATACGAAAAAATCGGCTACGATATCCAAAAGCACGGCTACACCGACGTCATCGTCCGCGCCCCCGCCACCATCGAGTGGAATCGCATCAACCGCAAGTTCAAGGACCAACGCATCATCCGCGACTTCATTAAGCCCGATCTCATCGTCACCCTCATCGACGCCGAATGGGAAATCAAAGCCAAACTCGACGCCCGCGACAGTTGCGACCTTTTTATTCACGCCCTCAAGGAACGCAACCACACCCTCTACGAAATCCTCTCCTGGATGCACGAGGAAGTCAGCCTCTCGGAGGACTGGGCCAAATACATGGGCATCCCCCACTACGTGATCGCCGTCGGGGAACCGCCCGAGTGCCTTTACAAACTCACCACCTGCCCCGATCCCTGGGTCGTCTATGCCAGCTACTCCATGACCTACGCCACCCCGGACATGCGCCTGGAAGTCAACAAAGTCATCAACCGCCTCCGGGAATACGCCGTCGTCATCGACCCCCAAACCGTGGAAATCGGCACCAACTACGACAACGAAACCCAGGCCAACCGCGAAGCCATCTACGCTTACACCGTCCACCGCGACCTCCATTGGTATGTCGGCAAGGTGGACGCCGTTGTCGCCATCCACCCCTATCCCGAACGCCCGCCCCTCTCCGCCGGCATGATGGACGAACTCGGCCACGCCCGCGATTACATGAAGGCCCGCTACATGATCTTCCCCAAAGGCTTCAGCCCCTTCACCACCGACAGCTACATCGAAAAAGGCCACCTCTTCGAGCAGGCCGACGAGTTCTTCCATTACATCGAACACGTCGAACACCGCAAAAAATACACCGACGACCTCACCCTCCAAGCGGATTTGAAATTGTAATCAATTGCCGGCTGTCCGCTTTCCACTTTGAATTTGGGAGCCTGGCAGTGAAGCTCCATGCCGGCAGCGTTCCCCTCCCCCGTGG
>JAAUTS010000160.1 GCA_012031345.1 Blastochloris sp.
GCAGTTGGAACGGGCAATACGGGAGGCGGGCCGTGAGGCGGTGCAGCGGGACACGTTTTACAAGGAATACGTGGCCGCCTGACATGAAGTCTCCGCTTTTGGCACCTTCCATGAAAACATGGCACCCGAGCTGGAAAAGCTGCGGATCGGCTCCGTGCCTTATTTAAATGCGGCCCCTTTGCTGCGTCACCTGCCGGATCGCGTCACCCTGATGGAGCCCAGTTTGTTGGCGCAGGCTTTTCGCAGACGTGAATTTGATCTGGCTCTGATCCCGGTGGTGGAACTTTTTTTGGAGAAGGAAGGGGCGGCCTTGGATGGTATCGGGATCGCCTGCCAGGGCCCTGTTTACAGTGTGATCCTGGTGCATGACAAATCCCTGGACCAAATCAAACGCATTGCCCTGGATGTCAACTCCCTGACTTCGGCCACGCTGCTGAAGGTGTTGGTGCGGAAGCATTGGAAGATCGAGGTGGAGTTTTTACCGGAGGGCGAGGAGGCGGAGGCGCGGCTTTTGATCGGGGATCGGGCCTTGGAGTTTCGCCGACAAAATCCCGAGGCCGGCGTGACGGATCTGGGGGCGGCTTGGCGGGCCTATACGGGACTGCCCTTTGTCTTCGCCGTTTGGGCTTTGAATCCTGAGACGAAATTTGAGCCGGGTTGTCTGCAACTTTTTTTTGAAGCCTGTCGCAAGGGTTTGGCCGAACGCGCTTATGAGGCGAAGACGGAGGAGGAATATCAATACCTGACGGAATGGATCCGTTATGAGATCGGTCCTTTTGAGAAGGAAGCGGTGCGTAGATTTGCGGAGGAACTGGGGGAGCCGGGCAGCTTGAGTTGGGTGCCTGGATGCTGAGCGCTTCGGGTGGAAGATCCTTTTATTGACATAAAAAAGCGTAAAAAAGTCTCGCTAAGTTCCCTGCACTTTGGCATTTCCTTTTGATGCGTATCTTGAGCGGAATCCAGCCTTCGGGGCAGCCCCATCTGGGAAACTACTTTGGGATGATGCGTCCTGCGGTTGAATTACAGAGTCGGGGGGACTGTTATTACTTTATTGCAGATTATCACGCATTGACCTCGTTGGGTTCGGACTCGGATGTGAAGGCGCGTTCTCTGGAGGTGGCCGTGGATTTTTTGGCTTGTGGTTTGGAGCCGGACAAGACGGTGCTGTTCCGGCAATCGGCAGTTCCTGAAGTGCATGAGTTGGCCTGGTATTTGTCCAACGTCGCCCCCATGGGATTGCTGGAGCGTTGTCACAGCTATAAAGATAAAGTAGCCCGTGGTCTCAGTGCCAATCACGGACTTTTCGCTTATCCGGTCTTGATGACGGCGGATATTCTGCTCTATGAGGCGGATTTGGTTCCGGTGGGAAAGGATCAGGTGCAGCACCTGGAAGTGGCGCGGGATTTGGCCAAGAAATTCAACGATACCTACGGTGAAACTTTTCGTATTCCTGAGCTGGCCTTGCGTGAGGAAGCGGCGACCTTGCCGGGAATCGATGGCCAAAAAATGTCCAAGTCCTATGGGAACACCATCGGACTCTTCGCCCCGGAGAATGAGTTCAAGAAGAGGGTCATGGCGATCAAGACAGACTCCAGTCCGGTGGAGGCACCCAAGGCGGTGGAAGGCTCAGTCCTGCTGGCCCTGGCCCGTTGTGTGGCTCCGGCGGGGGTGGTGGTGGAGATGGAAGAGAGCATGTTGCGGGGAGGCCGGGGTTATGGAGATTACAAGAAGCAGTTGTTCGGCTTGCTTTGGGAATCTCTGACCGAGCTGAGAGCCAAGCGTGAGGCTTTGGCCCGCGATCCCGGATATGTGTTGAAGGTTTTACAGGAGGGGGAGAAGCGGGCGCGTGAAACTGCCTCCACGGTGCTGACCAAGGCCCGGAAAGCGGTGGGCATTGCCTAGGGGCGACACTTGGTGTTGAATGGACGATCATGTTGAATCCTGAACTACCCGGTTGGCGTGTCAGTTTGCCCGTCTTTGACGGTCCGCTCGACCTGCTGCTTTATCTCATCAAGAAGGAGGAGATGAACATCTACGACATCGAGGTGGGCAAGATCACCAGCCAGTATTTGCAGCATCTCGATGCCATGCGGGAAATGGATTTGGAAGTGGCGGGCGATTTTTTGGTGGTGGCCGCGACACTTCTTTACATCAAGAGCCGGACTTTGCTGCCCGTGGATCAACAGATGGCGGAGGAGGAGCCGGAGGAAGGGGAGGATCCCCGCTGGGAACTGATCCGGCAATTGGTTGAATACAAAAAATTCAAAGACGCCTCCTTCGAGCTGCAACTGCGCGAGGGACGTCAGGAAAAACTTTATTACCGGGAAACCGAGCCTGAACGGGTGCGTGAGGTGCCGGCCGGGCTGGGGGAGGTCGGGGTCTTCGATCTGGTCAAAGCGTTCCAACGCATCCTGCAGCGGGCCAGGGAGAAGGAGGGGTTCCGAGAAATTTACGAGGAGAAATACACCGTCAGCGATAAGATTCAATACATCCTGGATCGGATCGAACTGGAGGAGAAGATTCTCTTCACCGCCCTCTTTAATGATGTCAGTTCGCGCCCGGAAATCGTCGTAACCTTTCTTGCCTTGCTCGAACTGGTTAGGCTAAAACAGTTGAAGGCACGTCAATCGGACGCCTTCGGTGAAATTGAAATCTATCGTGGGCCGACGCCCACCCTTGCCTGAGATTTTCCCAGCTTATGGAACCCCTGCGTATTATTGAGGCCATTTTGTTTGCGGCCAACCGACCTCTCTCCGAGGAGGAAATCGCCTCCCTGCTCAAGGCAGGCGGGGATACTTCCGGCATTCTTTTTGATGAGGCGTCACTCGCGGTGGACAACATCCGACGTTGGCTGGATGAGTATGGCCGGAACCTGGAGGGAAGCGGGATGCAGTTGGTCGCCGTGGCCGGGGGATATCGGCTCGCCACCCGCGAGGACTACGCGCCGTGGATTTCCGCCATGTTTGATGAAGCCAAACCTCCGCGCCTGAGCGGACCTGCGCTGGAGACTCTGGCCGTGATTGCCTATCGCCAACCGATTTCCCGGGCGGAGATTGAGGCCGTGCGCGGCGTGGCGGTGGGCGGCGTTTTGGAGACCTTGGTGGATCGCGGAGTCATTCGCGTGGCGGGACGGGCGGATGTGCCGGGCCGCCCCTTGATTTATGAGACAACCCCGTTCTTTCTCGAACACTTCGGTCTGCGCGATTTGAATGATCTGCCCAATGTCGAGGAACTCAAGCGGGTCAAGCTCCCTGATCCGCCGGAACCTGAAGCCCCCCAACAACCGGAACTCCTCCATGAATCTGCTGGACCTACGCAAGAAAATTGACCAGATCGACACCGAGATGCTGGCCTTGCTCAACGCCCGCACGGTGTTGGCCCAAGAAGTGGGCAAAATTAAAAAAGCCTCCGGGCAAGCTGTGTTTGCGCCGGAGCGCGAGGAGTTGCTGCTGTCCCAACTGGACAGAAAAAACAAGGGCCCCATCTCCTCCGGCACTCTGCGTGCCATCTACCGCGAGATCCTCTCCGCTTCCCGGGCCATGCAGAAGAGTCTTCGCATCGCCTATCTGGGACCGGAAGCCTCCTATTGTCATCAAGCGGCACTGGAGCGTTTTGGTTCGAGTGATGCCTACGTGCCGGCGCGCACCATTCCCGAGATTTTTTCCCTGATCCAACGCAATGAGGCGGATGCCTGCGTGGTGCCGATTGAAAATTCCATCGAGGGCGGGGTCAATGCCACCCATGATGCCTTGGTCACGACGGACCTGCTGATTTGTGGGGAGATTTATCTGCACGTGCGCCACATGCTCATGGTCAAGGAGGGGAGTCGGGAAATCCGCACCGTTTACGCACACCCGCAATCCTTCGGCCAGTGTCGGCAGTGGTTGCTCAAGCATCTGCCCAACGCCGAACTGGTGGAAGTTTCCAGCAACTCCGCCGGAGCCTTGCGCGTGCTGGAGGAGCCGGATGCGGCGGCCATCGCCAGCAATTTCGCCGCGCGACATTATGGGTTGAAAATTTTGCATCAAAACATCCAGGACGTGACGCGTAACCTGACGCGATTCCTGATTCTCAGCCGCACAGCACCGTCCCGCTCGCGCAACGACAAAACGAGTCTGCTTTTCACCGTCTCTCACGAGGTGGGGGCGCTCAGTCATGTGCTGGAATTTTTCTCCCAAAACAAACTGAACTTGGAAAAGATCGAGTCCCGCCCGGCCATGCAAAAAGAGTGGGAGTATTTGTTTTTTGTTGATGTCAAAGGACACTCGCAGCAAGCTAACTTGAAACGTGCCCTGTCCCAAATTCGACGCAAAACCTTATGGCTAAAGATTTTGGGTTCGTATCCACAGGCCAATAAAAATGTCTAACGAAGCTCCTCACTCCAAGGGCAAGAAGGGTCTGCTTTCCGGCCTGGGCTCGATTTTCTCCAAGGCAGAAAAACCTGCGCCTGAGATTCAACCCAAGGCACCAGCTCTGCGTCCAGCCGTGGAGCCCGCCTCCAAGTCCATTCCTTCCGAGGCTCCCCCCGTGTTGCAGCCCATGCTGTCGCCTCCCCAACGCCACCCAAGGCAGATCCGCTTTTAACTGAGCCAAGCCCGCTCCGGTTTCTCCCAAGGTTTCGACCTCCCCCACCTTGCCCGCGCAGAATCCAAATCCCGGTGCGCGGAGTTCGCGGGCGCAGAGTTTCCGGGAAGAATTTGAGACCTTCAAATCAGGCAAGAAACCCTTCAGTCCGGCCAGTCCTGCGGTGCCAACCTCCACGGCACTCCGCACTCCCAACACCCGTAAACCTCAAGTGCTGAAGTCGGCTGATTTGAGTCGGGAGTTTGAATTCTTCACCGGCAGCAGCCCGGTCAAACCCAGAGACCCGGCACCCTTTTCCAGCCCGGCGGTTTTGGCCCAGCCCCCTGTGCTCGGGACGCAGGCGATTCCGACTCCCCCGAAAGCTCCCGGTTCGGATTTGGTGCCGCCGCCCCCGCCGAAAATCGCGCCCAAGTCATCCGCCCCTGCTCCAATTCCTGCACCGAGCAAGGCATTGGAATCTCAGGCTGTCCCCAAAAGTTCCCCTGCACCGATCCTGCCTCTGCCCCAAGTTCCGGCTCCCTCCGCCCCGCTCCCACCAAAAGCGGGAGCCTCTCCGCAAACAGTCCAGAAACCCGAGGCTCCGGCTTTGGTGCCACCGCCTAAGAAAGAGATCGAATCACGTCAGCCTGACAAACCGACTCCTGCTTCCCCGGTCTCCGCCCCTTCTCTCAAACCCAGTCAGGCACCGACCGAGGTCACTCCCAAGTCAGCTCCGTTGGTCAAAGAAGAAGCCAAGAGCCAAGTCTCCCTAACGACTCCTAAGCCTGCGAACCCTGCCCCTACGCCCGCCCCCGCTCCTTCCTGCGACAACAACCCCCAAGCTCCCGGTCAACGCCTCCGGCTCATGTCACCCAATCGGATGCCATCACCGAAATGAACAAGGCGCTGCTGCCCTCCAAGCCCGCTCCGAGTCCGGTGGAGACGCCGAAGGTTCAGAGCATTCCCCGTTTCGGCACCGAGCAGGCACCGACAACTCCGCAAAGCATCAAAAAGGTAGAGATTGATCCCAAGCGCAAAAAGCGTCCGGTGGTCGTGTTGCCTCCCACGGAAGAAGCTGCTGCCTTGGCGGCGGCTCCGACAGGTTCCGCCGCTGCGGGCAAGGCAGGCAAGCCAGCGGTCCAGCCTGCGGCGGATCGGGGCAAAGCGCTTCCCTTCTGGGTTCTGCCCGCCCTGGGGGTTGTTCTTTTGCTTCTGGTCGCTCTGGGAGTTTACATCTATCAAATCACCCGCGAGACCAGCGTCGAAATTCGCGTGGCCACGGGGGAACTTTCCATCTCGGGCAATCCGCTGGTGGTTTACAACTTCGACGGCCAGGTCGCCCAAATCAAACGTGACTACATCGCCCGTCGCACGCCCATGGAAGCGCGCTTGGCTCAGATCGAGGGGGATTTCGCTTCGGCCAAGGCGGATCTGGCTGGACGCGAGGAAAAGAAGCGGATTTTGACCAATGAATTGAAGAAACTGAAGGATTCCATTCCGGCCATGATGACTGAGGCGAGTCAGAAGTTGGATCGTCTTTGGAAGGAAGAGGGAGGCGCACTGGACAAGGCCTACGCCGAACAAAAGGAGGCCCTGCACCAGGAGATCGAAAAACGGGTCAAGGAACTCGGCCTCAACTACACTCGGAATCCCGAACTGGACGCGTTGGAAGTGGCCGTGAATGCTTTCCGCCTTTCCCTCTATGGAGCGGCCAAAACCATCAATGTGGATGAACAGCGCACCTTCAGTGAAGACATCCTGAAGCGATGGAAAGAGTTCGAGACCGACTGGTCCCAAAAGCAGTTGGAGATCAAGGACAAGGCCTTGGTTATCAAGCAGGCACCCGGGCCGAGGATTGAAGAGGTGGAAAAAAGCATGGAAAATCTGCGGGTGGAATTGGATGCCCTGAACATCGAGTTGGCTTCTCTCCAGGAGGAGGTGAACCGTCGCCAGCAGGAGGAAGTGGAGGAGCAGGAGAAGTTGCGCGAAGCGGAAAAACCTTTCCTGGCCGACATGCTGAAGGTTCCGGAAAACAACATCCTGGAAGTTCTCAACCGCGATACAGAGGGACTGATCCGACTGCGTGATCTGGAGAAAAACGCCAAGATGCCGCCCGGCGATTATCTGTTTTTATTCAGGCCCAGACGGGAGAGGAAATTTTTTGGGCGATCAAACCCTTCACCGTGGTCAAACGCAAACCAACCACCTTGAACGTGGCGCGTGAGGATTTTGTTTCGATCCGCAAGTTGATCCAGTAAACAAACTGCGCCTGTAAGGAATCAGATTTTTTCCCGCTGGAGCAACATCTCTAGTTTGCTGAATTCCAGATCCAGGATGCTTCCACGTTCGCGCGAGATGCGTTTGTCGGCATATTTCAACGCCTCGCGGGCCTGCTCGGTCTGACCTTCTTCCAGGCAACTGATGACATAGGGTTGGATCACCTGATAGAAAAGATTGCCCCCGCCCTTGTCGTCGAACTGGCGGACGATGCGTTTGAACTCCTTTTCTGCCGCGTCCCAATTTTTGGCTTCGAGGAGTTCAAGAATCGGACCCGCCCCGGCTTCGAGGCCAAGATCAAAACGTTTCCGACGATTTCCCGGACGATGTCCTGTTGCAGTTTTTCTGCGCCTGGATCGCTCTTTTTTTGCAGGAGGCTGAGAAGACGGGTTTGAGCTTCGACCTTCATGTCACGGTTTTTGCTGAATTGTTGAATCCACTGTTCGTAGAAGCTCTGCATGGCGGCGGGGGAGGCGGAGGTTTTTTCCATGAGCCGCGCTTGATGTTTCCAGATGCTGGGATTCTCCGGGCTGAGACGGCAT
>JAAUTS010000161.1 GCA_012031345.1 Blastochloris sp.
GGGCAGGCTCAGCGGGCGGAGGAGGAATTGGGGGATGTGTTGTTCAGCGTGGTGAATCTGGCGCGGCATCTGAAGGTGGATGCGGAGCAGGGTTGCCGGGATGCGACGGGTAAATTTATTCGTCGTTTTGAAAAGTGGAGCAGATCGTGATGGGACAGGGGAAAGAAATGCGGGAGTTGCCTTTGGAAGAGCTGGATCGGATTTGGACGGAGGTCAAGCGGGAGGCTTGTTGAGGGGCTTGGGAAAACAAGGGACCCCGGGCGACCCTTTGCGCCAGGGGCGATGTTGTCGGCTCGTTGATGATGACGGCGTAAGCGCACTTGCGGCAGACGCCTTGGAGTTACTTGATCAGGTTGAAATTGATCGGGTAGCGGCAGCTAACGCCGTTGTTAGCCTGGATGCCGACGTAGATGGCGTAGCCGATGGCGGCGATCCAAGCCAGTCCGACCAGAGGCAGGAGCAGGGCACCGATCACGACCATGGTGAGGATCAGGATCAGGATGAGGGTGGTCTCAGAACCAGGGTTTCTTTCCGGTAATGTAGGTCGAGACGAATTCCTGATCGGATTGGTCAGGTAAATGATGCCTTCGATCAGGCCAATGATGGAGCCGATGCCGCAGAGGAAGCCTAGAGCCAGTTGGATCAAGCCTTCCTTGGTGTAACCGAGGATGAACTTGTGGACGCCGAGTCCTCCGAGCAGGATGGCGCAGATGCCGACGATAATTTTCTTTTCAGCTCCGGGAATGGTGGATTCGGACATGGGACTCCTTGGTTGAGGTTGGTTCGTAGTAGTTAGGAGAATGGGATGAGAAATTCAAGGATAAATAAAACTTGGGTTGCCATTAGAAAAACTATTTTAGATGTTGAGTGAATTTGTCATAAAAATGACACAATAGTTTGGTCAGTTGGTTTCATGTGGAGGAAAGCTTGGGCGCAGTGGTGGATGATCGGGTTCATGGCCGTGCTGGCTGGCTGTGGTTCGTCCAAGGAGAGGTTGATCATCTTACAAACGGGGCGGATGGCGGGGAACGTCTATCCCTTAGAGGTGCGTGGGGTGGCCCCTTTGCAGCATTATCCGTATCTGGCGGGTTACGTGAAGCAGGTCCGGGAGGAGGCGCGCCGGGAGGGGGCGGAGGTTTTGTTGATTGATTCCGGGGACAGCCTGCTGGGATCTTTTGCCAGTTATGCGACAGGGGCGCAGAACATGGTGACCTTGTTCAACACGTTGGGTTACGACGCTTTATTTTTAGGCAACCTGGATGCGAACCTGGAAGAGGCCATGGTGGAAAAAATTCAGGCACCGTTGTTGATTCCTTTTGTTCGGGAAAGTGGAGAGCCGGCCTTAGCGGGAGCGCGACTGGCGTTGAAGTTGCGGAAAGGACCTACTGAGTTGGTTTTATTGCCCAACTTTTACGGTAATTTTGATCCAGCGGAAGCGCCGCAGCGTTTTCCGATTTGGTTCGGGACCGCCACGGGGAAAGTGAAACCTTTGCGGAATTACGGTCCAGTGCTGGCGGGGTTGCAGCCGATCAACGAGAAGACTCTGACCTTGTTTCACTGGATGAAGTTTGAGTCCGGCGGGTTGGAGCCCAGTTCTTATGTTGAGCAGTTGAAGGGGATGGGGGTGACGTTGATTCTGGCGCACAGCATTTACTCCTCCAGCGAGCGGGATACTTGGAAACAAAGGGACTACAGCGGTTGGGGTTTGCCGATTTCTGAAAACATCCTGCGTCAAAATCGTGGGTTCACGGTGGCGCGGGTGGATTTGTTAAAAGGGAAAAAGGGTTGGGAAGTGGAGAGACCGGCGCGGATCATTCCTATGAATGCGAACACGGCTCCGGCGGATCCGATCCTGGTGGATGCGATCAAACCTTTTGCCAAGCAGATCCAGCAGGCGGATGTGGTCCTGGGAGAGTTGAGTGAGTCGGTGGATGAAGAGGCTTTGTTGCAATCGCACCTGCTGACTTTGACCGGAGTGCCCGGAGCCAACATGGTGTTTTATTCCGCGGCGTCGGTGCGGGGCAGTCTGGACAAGGGGAAGTTGACGGCGAGCAAGCTGTACAATGCGATACCTTGGACAGGTGAACTCAGCTTGATTGAGTTGAGGCCGGAACAGTTGGCGGCTTTGAGACAGATGAAGGGTTACGCCCTTCTTTCGAAGAAAGGAAGTGAGTCGAAGCCTGTGCTGGTGAGTTCCCGTTATTTCACCCGTCTTTTACAAGACAGCCTGAAGTTGACAGAGGATCAAATACGTCCGGCGGGAGTGAACAATGAATTTGAGTTTGCCAAACAGGCCTATCAATCGGGGCGCAGTCTGCCCGTGAGCAAACCCCAACTGGGGGACTGGATCTATGAGTCGCTGGACTGAGGACTGGCGTGGGTGGGAGATCCGGAGTCCAGAGGGTTTATCTCCGGCGGGGTTGGGGGGAGAGTCGGGGTTTGAGCCGCAATGAATGGATCGCCATGATCAGTCTGCTGGTGCTGGCCTTTGGTGTGGCGGTTCCATATTTTATGAATTCGGCGCGGGTGGCGGCGCGGCAGGCGAGTGCCGGGAATCTGCAGCAATGGGGCATTGCCTTGAATCTTTTTTTGACGGAGCACGACAATCGACTCCCGGAAACCGGGGGGCCGGAGCTGGATAAGGAGGACGTGCTGGCCTGGTATAACAGTCTGCCAGTTTATTTATCACAAAGTCCCTGGAAAGAGTTGAGTGCGCCGCCCCAGCCGGGTCAGCCTTCACTGTGGATGGATCCGGCCATAAAGGCGGGAGCTGGCGGAGTGGTGTTCGCTTATGCCATGAATGCCTGGTTGCAACCGGAGCGGACCGGCGCGCCTTATAAAATTTACGAGATTGATGATCCGACACGGGTGGTTTTTTTGGTTGAAGTGGGGGGAGCCACACCGCGAGCCCTGCCTGAAGAGGTGAAGTTCCGGCATGGGAAAGCGGCGCCGGATCCTGAAGCGGCGGCGCACGTGTTGTTTGTGATGGTCATGTCGAGTTTGGTGAAAAAAGCTGATTTGACGGATACGGCGGCAGGGCAGGATCCGAAGGCCACCATGCCCAAGGTGAGTTGGGTGCCCTTTTTTGAGGCACCTGAACCAGTGGAGAAGTAGATAAATTCAGGATTTGGGTTGGAAGAGAATATCGACAACATTCCGCACGTAATGTTCGTCGCTTAATCCCCAGGTTGTCTCGGGTGGGAAAGGCACCATGGATTTGAAGTCCGAGGCCAGACGCTGACAAAGTTCAAGTCGTGCGGTTGGGTCAAGTTCTTCACGTCGGAGTATGGTTTGAAGCCCGATTTGGGCTTGTTCCGGGCTGATTTTGCGAATGAGTCGGGCGCAGAGATGAGGGTGGTCGCGCAGGGAATTGTATTTGTCAGGCATGATGAGCTGGAAATCCGGGGCGAGGATCCGAGGTTGGAAGGTGACCAGGGTGGCTGCGGCATAGTCGCCGAGACGTTGACAGCGGCGACTGAGAACGAGGGAAAGGCCCCCGACGAGATATAAGCCGGGAAGAAGATCGATCACACGCAGGAGGTTGCGCATGGTGATTTGGTGAAGACTGAGGGCCAGTCCCTGTTCATCCACCACACGGAGTCGGAAGAGGCGTTTACCCAGGGTTTGTCCGCGCCACAACCATTCCATGACGATACCGTAGCCAACGGAGATGACAAAGTATGAAAGAATGCCCATGGCCAGAGCCAAATCCTGGCTGACATAGCCCAAGAGGGTGCTGAGAGTGCCCAGAGTGGTTAGGGCGGCCACAATGACGGAAAGATCGACCAACCAAGCCAACATGCGAACAAGAGGTCCTGCCAGGATGAGACGAAAGCGGATACCCTCAGGAGTTTGCAGGGTGATGGAGTTGGCGCCCAAAGCAGACATGTCAGGAATTTCTCCGGGAAACTTTGGTTTTCTTCAGGTCACGACCGCAGAGGCTGAGGTAGGCAAGGAGGAGCATGAGTTGTGTGAGGCCGAAGATGATTTTCATGGAATACGGCAGATAAGGTTCATGGTATTGGGAAAGGAAGCTTTCGATCAGACCCGCCCAGATCAACAAGAGGGTGAGGCCACCAAGCAGGGTGATGACATCCGAGCCGATACGTCGGAGTCGATGACGGATAGGGGTGTTGTCGCCCCAGCCGACGAGGGCTCCGGCCAGAATGAGTCCGGCTTGGCCGGCGATGAGGATGGCGGGAATTTCGACCGAGCCATGAGGCAGAAGCCAGGCGATGAGAAAGCGGGATTGTCCGTCGCCAATATAATCCATACAGACTGCGCCAAGAATGACCCCGTTATAGAAGAGTAGAATGAGGGTTCCGACGCCGTAAGTCAGTCCGCTGGCAAAGGTGAGAATGGAGACGCGGGTGTTGTGTGTCATCAACATGGCGGAAAAACCGGCCTGACTTCCTTGCATGGGGTCTTTGAGATTTTTTTCTTCATGAGCCACCCGGTCGGAAGGAGAGACGAGGAGATGGGGGAAAGGCATGATGATTTCCTTAGCGTTGGGCAGGAGACGCAGTGAGACGGCACCCAGGCAAGCGCCGGTCAACATCATGGCGCAAGACAACAGGAAGCAGGGTGCCTGGCGGCGAAAGGTGCGTGGGAAAGTTCGCAGGAACCATTCAACAAAGGAGAAGCGGGTTTGGTGCCGGCGGGTTTCATGGATTTCCCCATAACAGCGGGCGATGAGGGACTCCAGGTGCTGGCGCAGTTCGATCTCAGAGGAGAAAACGGAGAGTTGGGACAGGTCTGAACAGGTCTGAGTGTAGAGATTGTGAAAACGGCGGAGCTCTTGCAGGTCCAGACTGCAAGTGATGTCACGTTCCAAGCGGTTGAGCATAGCTTCCAACTCCAGCCACTGCGGGCGTCTTGTTTCCAGAAATCGGGGGAGGTTGAGAATCATAACAATTGGCGCTGTTTGATTTGTTGATACTGATCGATGAGTCGGCGAGTCATGGTGGCAGGTTCCACAGACAGGGTCCGGATGCCAAGATGTCGAAGACTTTGCTCCCGTTGAGCCAAGTCGTGCCAAAGCAGATGTCCGGCCAGGTGGAGGTAAACATCATTCAGAGACTGGACAGGATTCCCGTGGAAGAGAGGGTGGATCCCGGGAGACTGGAGCAAGCCAACAAGGATCAGGTGTTTTTGGGAAAGAACACGGAGGCTGCGGAGCAGGGATTCACTTTGGACGGGATCATCCAAGGAAGTGAGTAGGATAAGGAGGGAGCGTTTGGTGAGATGGCTTTGCACACAGACCGCCATCTCTTCGTAGTCAGGGTTGACCAAATGAGGTTTAGCCTCATACAGAGCTTCACGTAGGACGTTGTGGTGGTGACGGCCTGAGGAGGCACGAATAAATTTTTCAATTTGTTGATGAAACAGGAGGAGCCCATAACGATCTCCCTGCTGGGCGGCGGCCAAGCCCAGAAGCAGTGAACTGCGGATGAGTTTTTCCAGAAGAGGTTCGGATCGGTTCAAGGTGGGGCTTTGAATGGTGCGCTGGGTGAGTCGTGAGCAATCCAGGAGGACGTAAATTTCCTGGGTGCGCTCGATTTGGTAAACCCGGGTGATGGGGTGGCGTCGTCGCGCGGTGGCTTTCCAGTGGATGGAATCGAAGCTGTCGCCGGGAGTGTATTCGCGCAATTTTTCGAATTCGCGTCCCTGACCCATGAGACGTCTGGGGCGCAGTCCATGGCTGTATTGTTGAGTGAGGAGGCTGCGTAGTTCCATACGCTCCGGTTGCAGACTGGGATAAACGCGGAACTCGGACTGCACAGGCAGGGTGGAGGTCAAAGACCAAAAGCCCCAGGCTGAGTGGCGTTGGAGGTGAAAGTTTTCCACAAAATAGCGTCCCCGCTGGTGGGCGGTGAAGGACCAGATTACCTGAGTGGTGGTCCCATTGGGGGGCAGGTGCAGGAGAAGGGAGGTTTGTGTGGTAGAGAATGTTTCTGGCCAATCCAAGGCCAGTTGGAGTTGGGCGGGATGAGGATTTTGATTGAGCAAAGTGATCGGTAGGTCATGAGGGATATCCTGGGCCAGACGGTTGAGGGTGGGTAGATGAATGGAGAGGCCGGAGAAGAGGTCTCTGGATTTGAGGGCATCGAACAGAATAAGAACTCCGAGCAGTCCAAGCATAGCCAAACAGGGAAGAGTCAAAAAGGGCAGCAGTGTGCTGAAGGTTGCCAGGGGTAAACCGAGCAGCAGTGCCAGGAGAAGAAGTCTGGGGGTGGGGACCGGCATGGGGTGGGTCAGCGTGGAACCGGCAAGGTTTCCAGGATTTTTCCGATGGCTTCGGTGGGGGTTAATCCCTCGATTTCAAATTCAGGACGCAGGATCAAGCGATGGCAAAGAACCGGGTGGGCCATGGCACGCAAATCGTCCGGCGTGACGAAATCCCGGCCAGCCAAAGCAGCGGAGCAGCGGCCAGCGAGGAGAAGGCTCTGCGTGGCACGCGGACCCGCTCCGACCAGGATGGAAGCATCTTCACGGGTGCGTCGGACCAAATCCACAGCATAGGACAGAAGTTCGTCTCTGAGGGTGATTTGTTCGAGACCTGCCCGTAACTTGAGAATATCTCCCGGTTGCAGGACCTGCCGGACTTCGCCACGTTCGAGGACGTCTTGGGGGGAATCCGGTCCCAGACTGCGTCGGGCCAGGAGCAGTTCATCATCACGATTAGGGGGAAGCATGATAATTTTGAGCATAAAGCGATCTTTTTGAGCTTCAGGCAGGGGGTAAGTGCCCTCATATTCAAGGGGGTTCTGAGTGGCAAACACGGTGAAGTCGGAGGCGAGTTGGTGGGTTTCGCGATCAATGGTGACGCGACGCTCTTGCATGGCCTGTAGAAGGGCGGACTGGGTTTTGGCCGGGGCGCGGTTGATCTCATCGGCCAGAAGAAATGAAGTGAAGACGGGACCGGGATGGAGGTGAAAGGTGTTTTGTTGGAGGTCAAAGACATTGGTGCCAGTGATGTCGGCGGGCATGAGATCGGGGGTGAACTGGATGCGGTTGAAGGGCGAGGATGCGTGCGAAGGTTCGAACAAGCAGGGTTTTGGCGATACCTGGCACGCCTTCGATCAGGGCGTGGTTCCCGGTGAAGATGACAATCAGACTTTTCTCAATAACGTCCTCCTGACCGATGATGGTTTTGGCCGCTTCCGCCTTGGTGCGTTGCAGGGTTTCGTGAAGTTGATGGATGAGTTCATTCATGGAAGTGTCCGTTGAGGTGTTAGGGGTGGGTTTTCCGGCTGCGTTTGAGTTGAAGTTGGGTTTGAAGTTGGTTGTAAGCGGAAAGGATGTCATCAGGTCGATGGAGGGTGGCAAGGTTGGGAGGAAGAGAATCCGCCTCGGAAGGATAGGACCGGCTTTT
>JAAUTS010000162.1 GCA_012031345.1 Blastochloris sp.
GCGGCGGAGACGGCGGACGAAAAGGAGGAGGCTCGGGCAAAACCCCGAAATGCTGTAAACCTTCAATGACTCCATCCGCCAAAATCGCCTGGGCACAGTAAACTGAGCGTCGCACCACGGCTTCGTAAAGTTCTGGTTGGGCATTTTCCACCACGATTCCCCGGACATCCGGCAACAAAAACATGCTGCTGTCATTTCCGGTGTCTCCGGAAACGAGAACCTCCCTCAAGGGAATCTGGAGTCTCCCGGACAACCACCGGAGCGCATTGCCCTTGTTTGCCTTGGCTGGCAGCACATCCAAGTCCCGCAGACTGGAATACACCACGTGAACCTCCAGCCCCTGCTCCGTAAGCTTATCCCGCAAACTTTTGATCTGGGTGCTCTCGGCCCGGTGCCAATACCAACTGGATTTGTAAGGATGAAGAAACTCCGGCGGTTGTCGCTCGATACCTGGGAAACCACCCACCACTTCTTCGATCAGCTCCAAATTCCAACCCTGACCAAATTCCCTAGAAAAATCCTCCAGAAACGCGCCCGTCTTCACCTCAAAAATCTCCGTGCCCACTCCCCCTATAAAATAATCCGGCACACACAGTTTTCGGTTCTGTACAAGCTGCTGCATGTCACGGACACTGCGCCCGGAATTATAGACCAATACAGGTCTCTGCTCAGGAGGAAGACGCTGCCATGCCGTGAGGAAACGGTGGGTGGCTTCAGGGTTTCCCAGAAGTGTTCCGTCCAGATCAGATGAAAAAAGTCGCACTGGTTGATTCATTTTAATCTCCATCATTCCAAGGTTCATCCCATTCCTCATCCTTTAATTTAAAGTCGGGTAACACACGAGCCTCCGCCAGACCGATCAATTGCTGGGCGATTCCCGTCCATGTAAACAAACTCCGAGCTTTGTGCGCCCCCATCCGACTCATACGTCCCTTCAGCCGGGGATGCCTGAGCGGCTTGAGTATCATCATACCCAAATCTTCACGATCAAAGGGATCGCCGAAAAGGGCATGTCGTCCGAAGGTGACTACGCGGAAGAGTCCTCCATGTGTCGTGACCACAGTCGGCGTGCCGCAAGCCATGGCCTCGATGGCAGTCATGCCAAAGGGTTCATAACGACTGGAGAGAACGAATATGTCTGCCGCCCGATAGTGATCCGCCAATTCTTCATCAGGAATAAAACCTGAAAATATCACCCGTTCCTTCAACCCAAG
This sequence comes from Blastochloris sp., assembly GCA_012031345.1. Taxonomy (GTDB): domain Bacteria; phylum Verrucomicrobiota; class Verrucomicrobiia; order Methylacidiphilales; family JAAUTS01; genus JAAUTS01. The sequence goes on from JAAUTS010000162.1 coordinate 1,215, forward strand.
TTCCACCGCTAAACTTTTTAGTTCCGCCAACAGCGCACTTTCTTTCGGATCCAGTTTTGTTCCACCCACCGCGAGATAAAGTCTCGCATCAGGAACCCTCTGTGCGACCAGATCAAATGCGCGAATGAGCAAATCGTAGCCCTTGTTGGTGGCCAGACGTCCCAATGCCAAAATGGCCGACCCTTCATAGCCCAGCCGCTGGCGCACTCCCTGCCGGGAGGCTTCACTGATCGGATAAAATCGGCTGTCATCGTAACCTGGCGGAACCATGTGAATCTTGGCCATGGGGACCTCATAATCCTGAATCAACATGTCCAACTGTAATGGTGTGGTGGCAATGACAAGCTCGGCTGAAGTGTAAAGCAGACGTTCATGATGCTCCCGCTCGCGGAAGTTGAATTCTTTGTCAAACTTGTCTTTGTTTTCAGGAAAGTCCGTCTCCATTTGCCTGCGTTTCCACAGCCCGAGGGAGTGGGGAGTGTGCAAATGAGGAACACCCAGAACATCACTCAAATGCTGGCCGGCTATCCCTGCATCCCAGTAGTGACTGTTGATGAATTGATACCTGAGTTTGTGTTTGGCGATGAAACGCAGGGCATTCTCCCCCCATTCGGGAAGACTTCGATGAAGATATTCCTTCGGGATAAATTCGCTTCCTCCACAAGGCATACGAATCACCCGGACATTGGCATTCAGGGAATCAATCTCCTCTTGCCCATCAAATCGTCGCGTCCAAATATCCACCTCATATCCGAGTTGTGCTAGTTTCTTGGACAACTCGAGAACATAAACCACTTGCCCCCCGGTGTCCGCCGCACCCAAAGGCGGTATGCTCGCTACATACCCATGGGTGGAGATCATGGCAATTCTTGGTTTTCCTGATTGAAAAAATAATTCTGACATGGGTCCTTTCCCGTTTGGCGGAAGCTCTATTCAAAGCTCAGCTCCGCTGTTGATTTTGTTGTGGTAAGCATCGTGTTAACGATGCCGTTCTTCTCATCCCTGTAAGGGATTAATTGATTGTGATACCTTGCCCGCAATAACACATTCACGCAAGCTTTGAGAGAGTTGCTTCAGATCACAGCGGACGCGGGCAGTAAATTTCCACTGCTGGAACGTAAATGAACATAAAGACTTTCCGGACAAAGTTTTGGATTACGTATTTCCGGAGGAAACTGATCAGGCGTCAATTCGGAAACGACATCCAAATACTCCTGAACGGATTCCAGACAGTTCATAGCCACGCGCCAACGTTCTTTTTTTCCAAAAAATTCACTGTAACCTGAAATCACTTTACGAAATAAGAGACAAGCCTCTTCCTCCCCAAAGTAACGCAGCGCCAGAGAAAAATGATAGTGCATGAACAAGAGACGGGCAGCCAAACCGATTTCCACCGGCTCTCTCCCCGTCCTTAGATAGGAGGATGTCTGACAAAAGAAAAAGGGATCACTCAAGGCCGCCCGCCCCACCATCACCGCAGAGCAACCCACCTCCTCCAACATGCGCTTGGCATCGTGATGCGTGTGAACATCTCCGTTTCCAATCACCGGTATTTTTTTCACCGACTGAACCACCGCGCGGATGGCTTCCAGATTGACGGAACCCGTATAGGCCTGCTGCTTGGTGCGGCCATGCACCGCCACCGCCGCCACCCCCATTTGTTCCAGACGCGGAGCCAGCACATGCGCGTTGATCGTGTCCTCATCCCAGCCCAGTCGCATCTTGACCGTGACCGGGATCTCCACCGCTTCGACAATCGCCAAAACCAGTTCCTCCGTTAATTCCTCGTCTAACATCAAGGCCGCTCCGGCCCCGCCTTTCGTGATGCGATCCACCGGACAACCCATGTTGATGTCGATCAAATCAACCCCCAAATCCTCCAGAAACCGCGCCGCATCCCGCAACTCCTCTTTGTTGGATCCAAAGACGTTGCACCCCCCAAGGGACGATCCGAAGAGCAGGCTGAAACCATCTTGATCGCTTTGGGATTCAATTCCAGCAGGGAACGCGCGTTGACCAAATCCGTCGTAGCAATCGACAAACCTCCCAGGCTACGCACGGCTACCCGGAAAGGCAGGTTGGTGAATCCAGCCATGGGCGACAACATCAGCGGGGAAGCCAGCTCCAGGTTTTTGATTTTAAAGGAGTTCAAGTTCCAAACCCTGTCCGCTCCGAGCTCGAAGATCAAGCGGAAGCTCCCGATTTCACCCTATCCCTCCGTGAGGACCCGAAAAACTCCTTGCAGCCTCAGGCCCCCTGCATCACACTGGACTATGCGTTTACGGGAAGCTTCTCTAGTTTTATCAACGGTGTATTCCGTTGTTGAGTCCCGCTTGATTACCATTCCTTGAGCGGATCAGCTTGCTGCTGTTTCCGCTTCGTTTCTCATGCCCCCCTATTTTAATTCACCCCAACTCTGATATGACTCCTCACTCCATCACCCTCTACGACACCACCCTGCGCGATGGTGCCCAAGCTGAAGGCATCAACTTTTCCCTCGAAGACAAGTTGCGAATCGCCCGTCGCTTGGCGGAGTTCGGCATCCATTACATCGAGGGAGGCTGGCCCGGCTCAAACGAAAAAGACATCGCCTTCTTTGAGCAGTCCGCCCGGCAATCCTGGGGCACGGCCAAAATCACAGCTTTTGGCAGCACCTGCAAGGTGGGCGTGAAAGCTAGTGAGGATCCTCAAGTCCAACTCCTGCTCAAAGCGGAAACTCCCGCCGTCACTTTTTTCGGAAAATCCTGGCTGCTGCATGTTGAGAAAGTTCTCCGCACCACTGCCGAGGAAAACAAGCGCATGATTTCCGATACGGTCTCCGTCCTGAAAAGAGCGGGGCGCGAGGTCATCTACGACGCCGAACATTTCTTTGACGGCTATAAAGCCAACCCCGACTACGCCCTGCAAACCTTGCAGGCTGCGGCGGAAGCAGGTGCGGATTATGTGGTTCTTTGCGATACCAATGGCGGGACCTTGCCCCACGAAATTTCCCAGATCACACAGACGGTGCTGGCCCAGGTAAAAACCAAAGTAGGCATCCACACCCACAATGACTGCGGTCTAGGCGTGGCCAATGCCCTCGCTGCCGTTCTCAGTGGTGCGTGTCAGGTCCAGGGCACCATCAATGGTTACGGTGAACGCACCGGAAACTGCAATCTTACTTCCGTCATGCCTCTTCTGGAACTCAAACTCCAACAGCCCTGTCTGCCGGAGGGCAAACTCGCCCAACTCAGCGAACTCTCTTTCTACGTGGACGAACTGGCCAACCAAAACCATGACAATCGCGCACCCTTTGTTGGCATCTCTTCCTTTGCCCACAAAGGCGGCATGCACGTCAATGCCGTCAATAAAACCGAGGTCAGTTATGAACACATCAAACCGGAGCTGGTGGGCAACCGTCAACGCATCCTGGTCGGGGAACTATCCGGACGCACCAACGTCATGATGAAGGCCCGGGAACTCGGTCTGGAATTGGACGAAAAAGCCCCGGCCACTCGCGTCATCCTGGATGAAATCAAGAAGCTGGAAAAAGATGGCTACGAATTTGAAGCCGCCGACGCCTCCTTCGAGCTGCTCGTTCGACGTCACTTGGATCATTTTCAGGCCTCCTTCGAACTGGGCGAATACCACGTCTCCATGCGGAAAAACGCCATCCATGGTTTTACCAATTGCGAGGCCACGGTCAAAATCAGCATTGATGGCCAAATCCTTCACACCGTGGCCAACGGAGACGGTCCAGTGAACGCCTTGGACAACAGTCTGCGCCAGGCCCTCATGCAGCGTTATCCCCAGGTCGCCGGCTTCCATCTCATCGATTACAAAGTCCGCATCATGGACTCCGCCAGCGGCACCGCAGCCAAAACCCGCGTGCTCATCACCTCCAGTGACGGACATCGGGAGTGGGGCACCGTCGGGGTTTCAGATAATGTGATCGAGGCCAGTTGGTTGGCACTCTGCGATAGCGCGCAATACTACCTGCTTACTCAGAAATCCTGAGTTCGCGGCGCAGGCTTCCTTCTCCCTGCTCGATCTTCTCAACCTTGAGTGGGAGCGGATTCTTCTTCGTCTTCGTCCGCATCAAACTCGCCACGCTGCTTGGCTCGCTTCAAAATGACCATCCAACCCAATCCAAAGACGAACAAAGCCAACCCCAAAGGAAGCAGAGCTATGGTCACGTAAAAGGCCCAGCCCAGCGAAACCAGCTTCTGAATCAGGCTGGCTCCCGAGGTAATCACGTAACTGACCAATATCAAACCCAGGGGCACTACGGTCAAAAGTATGCCTACACTGGTAACGATATTGGCCCGCTCAACGGTTCTTTCAAAATTTCGACGCATAAATTGGATTCCTTTCCCTAAGTCCAGCCTACAGCACCCCCCGCTGTCAACGGATTAAATCCTTCATTACCTAACGTTATAAAGGATCTTTGAACAAAAGCCTCACCCGTTGTTGGATGCGATGCAGTAGCTCCTGCAAACCCTGCAACGATTCGGCACTTTTCTGAAAATAATTTTTAAACTTCTCGTCCATCCCGCCGTATTTTTCCAAAAGCGGCAAATAACCGACCAAGGGACTCACCACATTGCTGAGTTGATGAATATCCTCCCTCAGGCTGGTCAGTTCCCCTCGCTGCAACCACAACTCCAAAATCTTCCAGTCTTCTCCCCGCGTAATCTTGAGATTCAGCGCGTCCGATTCAACGACCCTCACCTTGCCCCCGCCCAATTCCACCGTGGAAGCATCATCCGTGACCGATAGCCCTTCGCGTATCACCCTTTCATACGCAGCTGTGATCAACTGCCGGGCAAACACCTGCGGTGTCTCCATCATCCAAATCCCGGCCCGATCCACCGTGTGTTCGATCACCCCGTCTTCATCCACTTTTTTCAGGGTGTCCGTGGCACGATGCGCCGCCACGGACGCTCCGGTTTCTTCACAAACTTCCAGAATCCTGGCAATCAACCCAACGGAAAGAAGAGGCCGCGCCCCATCATGAATCAGCACATGGGAACTCCCGGAATCCACCGCCTTCAGCCCCTCATAAACCGAATCCTGCCTCTCCTTCCCTCCCGGCATCACCCTCACGGGCTTGATTTTGGGTAGGGGCTCAATCAAAGCCTCTATCGCCGGAATCACATCGGGTCGCGTCAGAATGATCACTTCATGAATCAGCGTGGATGCCATCAGGCTCTCCAACGAATACAGCAGCACGGGCTTGCCGCAGAGCGGAGTCAGAATTTTATCAAAGCCCAGCCTCTGGCTGCGTCCTGCCGCCAAGAGAATCGCGGAACATCTTTTCATCGACTCTGAAAACGAGGGTCAGCCTCATATTTCCGATCCACCGGCTTCTCTTCCACGCTCAAATCCTTGTAAAACAAAATGCCGCGACTCCGCAAATTCACACTCAACTGACGTATCTCGGATATCGTGGCGCGCAGATCGTTGGCCACCTTTTCATCTTTCATCAACATATAAAGGGTGCCCTTGCCCGATTCCGCCTCAGACATGAAGGTATCCATGCGTCCAAGCAGATTTTTGGCATTTTTTACCGTGTCATGAATGTCCGTGGCGAACTCTTCCGTCAAAAGTTTCTGCTGGATTTCAGCGGAAATTTTATCCAGGCGTTCCGCGATGTCTCCAAAGCCCTTGCTCTCCGTTCCCTTCAGCACCGACCCGGCCTCCACAAAGCGGCCACTCTCTTTTTCCGGAGGAATGATGTCCACGAAGCGATCCCCCAACAATCCATAAACCCCGATTTTAAACTGTGAGTCTCGATCTATTTTGATGTCCGAGCGGATGGATAAAAACAATTCCACATAAGCCCCTCCCTCCCCAATCAAGGGAGGCTCCACCACCGTCCCGACCTTGGCTCCCCGATACAAGACCTGCGAATTCTTGATCACCCCGCTGCTGTTGGCGAATTGAACCGTGATGGGATAGGTCGACTGGGTCAGCTTGCCGAATCGGCCAAAAGCCACCACTAGAATCCCTGCGGCGATCAGTCCTAACAGGAAAAAGGTCCCCACTTTGATTTCCAAATAATTATCTTTCATAAACGCACTCTCTGCTTGGGTTCAAACCACGGCATCGGATTCTTCCGATATTCCATGAACAAATTTTTCACCAAGGGATCCTCGGAATTCTGAATCTCCC
>JAAUTS010000163.1 GCA_012031345.1 Blastochloris sp.
GTTTCAGTGGTCAGTGTTCAGTCGTCAGTTTTGAGTGAAGAAAAGAATACACACCCGGAAGCGGCCCCTTTGGGGCCTTTCTGCCCCTCTTGATATAGGGGACGAACAGCTATGTCAGGGGCGGGGGGAGTGGGGCGGTTTTGGTCGGCTTGTTCGACTTCTTTGAGGAGTTCGAGCACGCGGTCGCCGCGTTCGATGTTTTGGTCGTGGCGGAAGCTGAGTTTGGGTGTGTTTTTGAGATGGGTGCGGGCGGCGATTTCTTTTTGGAAATGGAAACTTTGTTTGGCCAGGATTTCCATGACGCGGACGGCAGGTTGGTCACTTTCCAAAAAGCTGATGTAGATGAAGGCTTGGCGGAGGTCGGGGGTGACGTCCACGGCGGTGACAGTGATGACGGTTCCCTCGAGAAGGCGTTCGCGTGAGATGAGGCGGCTGATTTCGGCCTGGATGACGCCGGAGACGCGGATGGTGCGGCGGGAGGACATAAGAGGAAATTTCTAATTCCTAATGGCTAATTCCTAAAGAGAAGATTTGGATCAGAGCTGCTGGGCGACTTTTTCCAGGATGTAACATTCGATGGTATCGCCTTCAAGATACTCGTCAAAGTTGCCGAGGCGGATGCCGCATTCCATGCCGGTGCGGACTTCGCTGGCGTCGTCCTGGAAGCGTTTGAGGGTCTGAACGCTGCCGTCGTAGATGGGTTGACCTTTGCGCAGGACGCGGGCGCGTCCGGTGCGGACGATGCGTCCGGAATCGACAACGCAGCCGGCGACGGGGAATTTGGAGAGGGAGAAGACTTTTTTGACGCTGGCTTTGCCAACGGTGCTTTCGCGGGTTTCGGGGTCGAGGAGGCCGGTCATGGCTTCGCGGACCTGGTCGATGAGTTCGTAGATGATGCTGTAGAGTTTGATTTGGACTTCTTCACGCTTGGCGGCGGTGGCGGCGGCGTTGTCGGTCTTGGTGTTGAAGCCGATGATGACGGCGGCGGAGGCTTTGGCCAGGAGCACGTCGTTGACGGTGATCGGGCCGATGGAGTTCATGACGAAATTCACTTGAACTTTGTCCATGGGCAACTTCTTGAGAGATTCGAGGATGGCTTCGAGGGAGCCCTGCACGTCGGATTTGATGATGAGGTTGAGGATTTTCTTCTGGCCGTCGGCCATGCTGTCGAAGATGCCTTCCAGGGTGACGGGGCGGGAGGAGCTGAGTTTGTCGAGACGCTGGTTCTGTTGGCGTTCCTCACCCAGGGTGCGGGCTTCACGCTCGTTGCTCATGACGAGGAATTCGTCACCGGGAACGACGGGGCCGCTGAAGCCCATGACTTTGACAGGGGTGGAGGGTCCGGCGGATTTGAGGGATTGGCCGGAATCCCCGAAGAGGGCTTTGACCTTGCCCCATTGAGGGCCGCAGATGAAGGCGTCTCCGACATGGAGGGTGCCTTGGCGGACGATGATGGTGGCGTTGGGGCCGCGACCGACTTCGACCTGGCTTTCCACGACGGAACCACGGGCGGCCTGGTTGGGATCGGCCTTGAGTTCGAGCACTTCGGCCTGGAGCAGGAGCATTTCGAGAAGTTTGTCGATGCCGATTTTTTTGGTGGCGGAGACTTCACAGGTGATGGTATCGCCGCCCCATTCTTCAGGGGTTAAGTCTTTTTCCTGGAGTTGGGTTTTGATGCGGTCGAGGTTGGCTCCGGGGATGTCGATTTTGTTGATGGCGACGACGATGGAGACGTTGGCGGCCTTGGCATGTTGGATAGCTTCGAGAGTCTGGGGCATGAGGCCGTCGTCAGCGGCGACGACGATGACGGCGATGTCAGTGACGTTGGCACCGCGGGCGCGCATGGCGGTGAAAGCCTCGTGGCCGGGGGTGTCGAGAAAGGTGATGGATTGCCCGTTTTTAGTGATGCTGTAGGCACCGATGTGTTGGGTGATGCCACCGGCTTCTCCGGCGGCGACCTTAGCGGAGCGGATGGCGTCGAGGAGGGAGGTTTTCCCGTGGTCAACGTGGCCCATGAAGGTGATGATGGGGGGGGCGGGCGACGAGTTTGGTGGACTCGGTGATGACGGGGGGGCGGGGGGACTTCGATGATTTGTTCAACTTTATGAACTCCGCCGCCTTCCTTGCGACGTTCGAGTTCAAATTTGAAGCCTTTGCTTTCGCAGATTTTCCGGGCGATGTCCTCTTCGATGGTTTGGTTAAGGGTGGCGAAGATGTTCATTTCCATGAGGAGATGGACAACTTGGAAAGGTTTGAGGTCGATGCGGGTGGCGAGATCCTTAACGATGATGGGGGGCTTCATGTGATGAGGTTGGAGTCGCCAGGTGCCGGGGTTTCGGCGGCGGGAGTCGGGCTGGGCTCAGAGGAGGAGGCTGTGAGGGACTGGACGGGCGTTTCGGGAGCGGAGTCGGGGTTGGGGTCGTCAAGGGGCTGGTGGTGTCCGGGGTGATGGAGTCTTCCGATTCCTTTTTTTGCGGGGAGCCTTGGGAGCAGACGGTTCTTTGGGGGCGGTGGTTTTTTTGGTTACGGTCTTCTTGGCGGCAGGTTTCTTGGACGCAGCCGAGGCTTCGGTTTCGGAAGCCGGGCTGGTGTCAGGATCTTTTTTTGGTTTTTTTTACCGCTGAAGTCATAGCTGTTTTTTCGATCTGATGTGTCGGGAGAGGAATCGTGTGATGGGGTTGGGTTGGAATGGGGGTGGCTTAGGATCAGGCCGTGGGGTTCTCCACTTGGGCACGGGCTTTGTCCACGAGACTTTGGAGGATTTCTTCCGAAACATCCGGCAGGGCACCTTTGAGGTCGTTGAAGTCGGACTCGCGCAGGGCCTCGCCGGAACCGAAGCCGGCGATGACGACCTTTTGAGCGAGGTCGTGGTCGAGGTCGAAGGTTTTCATGAAGGTGGTGACGGCTTCCTGAACCTGTTCTTCGAAGCCTTTGACGATGATTTTTTCCTCTTCCACATCAACTTCCCAGCCGGTGAGTTTGTGGGTGAGGCGCACATTTTGACCGCGTCTCCCGATGGCGAGAGAGAGGTTCTCGGAATCGACCAGAACCTTGATGCGGTGGTTGGCTTCGTCCACGACGATGTTTTTGAGCTTGGCGGGTTTCATGGACTCGATGACGAGATCGCGGATGTTGTCCGACCAGCGGAAGAGATCGATTTTCTCGTTGTTGAGTTCGCGAACGATGTTTTTGACGCGGGAACCGCGGAGACCGACGCAGGCGCCGACGGGGTCGATTTTGTCGTCCTTGGAGGCGACGGCGATTTTGGTGCGGTAACCGGCTTCGCGGGCGAGGCCTTTGACGATGACGGTGCCGTCATGGAGTTCGTTCACCTCGAGTTCAAAGAGGCGGCGGACGAAGTCGGGGTGGCTGCGGCTAAGGATGATCTGAGGGCCGCGGGGGGTGATATCCACGGAGAGGATGATGGCGCGGATGCGGTCGCCCTGGTTGTATTCCTCAGTGGGGACACGTTCGCGGGAGGGCATGATGGCCTCGAACTTACCGAGATCGACCATGACATCGGAGCGTTCGAAGCGGCGGACGGTGCCGGTGACGATATCGCCCACGCGGTCTTTGAACTCGTCAAAGATCATGGTTTTCTCGATGCCGCGGATGTTTTGGTTGATGGTTTGTTTAAAAACCTGGGCGGCGATGCGACCGAGGTCGGAAGTGTTGACCTCGATTTCCACGGTATCGCCGATTTTGGCGTTGAGGAGGCGACGTTTGTGGGCGGTGGCGAGGTTGATTTCCTCGTGAGGGTCGTTGACATGGGCGACGACCTTGACGGCGGCAAAGGCGCGTATTTGGCCGGACTTGGGGTCCATTTGGATGCGTAGATCCTTGGCGGGGCCGAAGCTTTTACGTGCGGCGGAGAGGAGGGCCTGTTCGACGGCCGCAATCATTTGCTTGCGGTCGATGCCTTTCTCCTTTTCCATATACTCCAGGACAGCTAAAAATTCCTGACTCATGTTTTTGCTCTTTTCTCAGTTCAATTCAGTTCAATCACCGGCCAATTCGCGGAAAAAAAAAGTGGAAACCACTGGGTTCCCACTCTTGCCGGAGTCCGCTCGTCAACCGTTTTTGAACGTAGGCGAATCTGAAAAAGTGGTCAAGGGTTCATTTCAAGAAAGCGGGGCGATTCCTGAGGGGGGGGCCTGGGCGGCTGGGGATCATGACGCGATTGGGTTTGATTGCGGGCAAGGGGATTTATCCCCGGCTGGTTTTGGATTCGGCCCGGAGTCGCGGGGTGGAGGTGCATGTGGCGGCCTTTGAGGGAGAGACGGCGCGGGAGCTGGCGGAGTCGGCGGACAGTCATGAATGGATGCGTCTGGGACAACTGGGACGGTTGACGGCATTTTTCAAAAAGACAGGGGTTCGCCAGGCCATGATGGCGGGACAAATCACGCCGGGGCGTTTGTTTGATTTACGACCGGATTTCAAGGCGTTGTTGTTGTTGGCGCGCTTGAAGCGGAGGAATGCGGAGACTTGTTTGGGCAGTGGCGGAGGAGTTGGGGCGGCATGGAGTGGAGTTGTTGCCTGCGACCACGTTTCTGGAGGAAAGCTTGGCCGGGGTGGGAGTGATGGCGGGGCCGAAGCCGGGGCGCAGTTTTTTTTCCGATCTGGAAATAGGTTGGCCCGTGGCCAAAGCGATCAGTGAGATGGATGTGGGGCAGAGTGTGGTTTTGAAAAAAGGAACGATTCTGGCGGTGGAGGGCTATGATGGAACGAACGCGACGATCCGGCGTGGGGGCGAGTTGGGACGGGGCGGGGCGATGTTGATCAAGGTTTCCAAGCCGGGACAGGACATGCGTTTTGACGTGCCGGTGATCGGGCCGGATACCTTGAGAATTTGTGCCGAGGCGGGGGTGACGGCGGTGGTGGTGGAGGCGGGCCGGACGCTGCTGCTTCAGTCCGAGGAGATCAAAGCCCTTGCGGAACAGCATCGGATCACACTTTGGGGGCGGTAAACGTATTCACAAACTTTAGAGATTAAAAATTTATGTCCAGTTATTCCAATCAAACATCAGTCACGAGGGTCGGGGTCATCGGGGTCGGTCACATGGGGAAGGAGCACGCGCGTGTCTATGCGAGTTTTCCGAACGCGAAGCTGGCGGGGGTGTTTGATGCCGATCCCGAGACAGCGCGGAAGATCGCCAAACAACATCAGAGCACGGCGTATAGCACAGAGAGTTTTGGAGCTTTTTTGGAAGCGGTGGATGGGGTTTCTCTGGCGACGCCGACGCACGCGCATTTTGAGATAGGGCGGAAGGTGTTGGAGGCGGGCCGGCATTTGTTGGTGGAAAAACCGATCACGAACACGACGGAGGAGGCCACAACGTTGGTGGCGATGGCGAAGGAGCGGAACCTGGTGCTGCAGGTGGGGCATATTGAGAGGTTCAATCCGGTGTTGCAGGCCTTGGAGGAGAGGTTGACGCGACCACGCTTCATCGAGGCGCACCGGCTTTCCCCGTATCCGGGGCGGAGCACGGACATCAGTGTGGTGATGGATTTGATGATTCACGATTTGGAAATTATTCTGCACCTGGTTCAGTCGCCTGTGCAGTCGATTGATGCGGTGGGTTTGCCTGTGTTGAGTGTGAGTGAGGACATAGCCAATGTGCGGATTCGTTTTGAGAACGGGTGTGTGGCGAACATTACGACGAGCCGGATCAGTCCAGAGAAGATGCGCAAAATCCGGGTGTTTCAGGATGATGCTTATTTGTCCCTGGATTATCAAAAACAAGAGGGGGAGATTTATCGCAAGGAGGGGGAGTCGATCACACGGGATAAAATTCCGGTGACGAAAAGAGGAGCCGTTGAAGCGGCAGCTCCAGTCTTTCGTGGATTGCATCCAGAATCGGTCATCGCCGGTGGTATCGGGGGATCATGGCACACGTGCCTTGCAACTGGCGGCGTTGATTGTGGAGGAGATCGCGCGCAGTTCACCCAAGCCGGACTGGGTGCTGAAGGCAGGGAAGGGGACGCTGTGAGTATGGAGCGGGAGGGGCGCAGGATGATTCGTGGCAGCGCGATGTTTTACATCGTGGCGGGTGAGGCGAGCGGGGACAGGCACGGGGCGGAGCTGTTACGGGAGTTGAAGAAGAGTTATCCTGAATCAAGTTTTACCGGGGTGGGTGGACGTCATTTGCGGAATGCGGGCCAGGAACAGTTGTTTGATTTGGCGGAACATGCGGTGGTGGGCTTGACGGATGTGTTGTTGAATTATTTCAAGTTCAAGCGGTTCTTTGAGCGGGTGTTGGCGGATATGAGGGCGAAGGAGCCGGAGGTATTGATTCTGATTGATTTCCCCGGATTCAATCTAAGGCTGCTGGAACGGGTGAAGGCGGAGTTGCCGAATACGAAGGTGGTTTATTACATCAGCCCCCAGGTTTGGGCCTGGAAGGCGGGGCGGGCCAAAAAAATGGCGCAGCAGATTGATTTATTATTGGTTATTTTTCCATTTGAGAAGGATTGGTTTGCGGAGAAGACTCCGGGGTTCCGGGTGGAATGGGTGGGGCACCCGATTTTGGATCGTTGGGATGTGGATCGCGCGGTCACGCCCTGGAGGGAGTTGCCGCAGAGGGTGTTGTTGTTGCCGGGGAGTCGCCGCAAGGAAATTACGGCGCACATGCCGGTGTTTGTGGAGACGGCCCGGCAGTTGGCTGGTTATTTCAGCGGGCTTTCCTTTGTGATTTTAGCGGCGGACGCCGATGCGGAACGGCTTATTCAGAAAGAAATTCAAAAGGCCGGGGCGGAACATCTGGGTATGGAGATACGTTCCGGCTATCAACTCACGCATCTGAGCCGGGCCAGGCTGGCGCTGGTGGCTTCGGGCACGGCCACGCTGGAGTGTGCGCTGGCCGGGGTGCCGATGTTGGTGGTGTATAAGACGAACCCGATCACGTATTGGATTGGACGTCGATTGGTCAAGTTGGAGTTTCTCAGCATTGTTAATCTGATTGCGGGAAAGAAGGTGGTGCCGGAATTTTTACAGAGCAAGGCGCGACCTGAGTATTTGGTGGAGGCGGCCAAGCTGTTGTTGGAATCGGAAGAGGCGTCTGAGGGAATGCGAGGCAACCTGGGGACGGTGGTTGGAAAACTGGGCAAGGCAGGGGCGAATCAGGAGGCGGTGGTGAAGATTCGGGAATTTTTGATTTCTCATCTGTGATTTTGAATGGGGAGGGTTCACGCGGGGGCGCGGAGGCGCGGAGGGGGAAATTTCTAATTTTTGATTTCGAATTGGGGGAAAGAGGGGAGTTTTCAGTAGTCAGTGTTCAGTTGTCAGTTTTGAGCGAAGAAAAAACACACACCCGGAAGCGGGCTCGGGGCGAGCGGTTTCGGGTTCGGGTTCG
>JAAUTS010000023.1 GCA_012031345.1 Blastochloris sp.
TGGAAAACTTTCCGGTGAATATTGATAGGTGACCTCCGTGCCTGTGAGTTTCGGGAGGCGATCCTTGACCCACTGTGTGCCGCGCACCGCCATCTGCAGGATGGCCGGCTTTTCCAAACCAAAAACAACCCGTCGCTGCGCGGGCGAAGTCGAGTTGTACAAATGGATGATCACCTTTTGGCCCCAACAAGAGATTCCACCGTCCGTTCGATGAGATCCTCCCGCGCCTGCACCAGAACTTGAATCGTCACATCCTCGGGAATGAGTCCCTCCTCGATCAAACGCCGGTTGAACTCATACTCCGTATTGGATGCCGAAGGAAATCCCACTTCGATTTGTTTGAAGCCCGTGTTCACCAAAGTTTGGAACAACTCCATTTTCTGCTCCACATTCATCGGCACCGCCAGGGCTTGATTGCCATCGCGCAAATCCACACTGCACCAGATGGGTGCCTGGCTCAATGTGCGACTGGGCCAAAGACGTTGGGCCATGGGGATGCTCGGAAAGGGGCGATATTTGGTCTGAGGTTGTGAAATCATAAAGCGGACCGTTTCAAAAGGTTGGGAGGGGTTGATTAAAGATATACACGGGGAGCTTGCCGGGTCGAAATCAGAAGGCTTGAGCGATTGAAAAAACTCTCCGCTCTGGGCCTTTCACGGAGCGACTCACTTGGCGTCTTCAACGTCTCAGGCCTCCTGAAGCTCAGGCCCAGGCAGTCGTGACTGAAGAAGAAAGGAATTCATTTCTTCTTTTATACGGGGCCGGACTGGGTTAAGTCAAGGGGAGCATGAGAATCAGAACCCTAACCTGGCAGGCACTGGGCTGCGCCTGTCTCTTGTTCTGGGCACCGCTCGCCATCCACGCGACCAGTCCGGAAAAAGTGGCCGACTGGAAAAAACGTTACCAGGACGGCGTCCAACTGGAAAAGGAAGGCCGGCGCGACGAAGCCCTGGCCGTGTTCAAGGGCATCTTGGCTGAAGATCCCCAGGCCCGAGGCTCCCTGCTCATGTCCAGCCTCATCCATGCCCGCAACTACGAATTCGAAAAAGCCCTCCCCTTCCTGACCTCCTTTCGTCAATTGGAACCCGATCACGAAGGCGGTCTCATCGCCGGCATCAAGATTTATCAGGGCCTGGGTCGCTTGGCCGAAGTGGAAGCGCTCCGTGGGCAACTCCTCACCCAACGCGCCTCCGGGAAAAATCCGCGTCTGCAAAATCTTCTCAGCTACGAACGCGAACTCCTGCCCCGTCCCGACGGCACCCTCTCAGTGCAGGAAAATTTGGACGAAAAACCCGACCGCTTCCTCTGGGCCTACCTGGTGCTCGACTCAAAAAATGTGCTGCAACGTCGCATCGAATGGACTCCCGTCAGCGTCCCCAGCGGAACTCACTACGCCCTGAGCGAAAATTTTCTGGAGAACGGAAAAACCAATCAGGTCAAAATCCATCGACTGCTCCCGGAAAAACCCGACTACAGCACAGCGCGCAGAATCGCTCTGCGGCTGTTGGACCAGCCCGCCAACTGACCCATGGCTCCCCCCGCTCCCCTCTCTGGCTTTGGCAACGCCTCATTCCCGAGCGTTGGACGGAGGAATGGCTGGAACGTGTCGCCTGGGCCGGGGCTGAAAATTGTGTCGTGACCAGCTTCCCCAATGGGAAAAGCGCGAAACTCCAGGTCTATGGTCAGAGCCAAAAACGTTGCCGGGAACTCGTCGCCCACTACGGCGGGAAATGCCTGAAAAGTCAGCCCGCCGCCTGGATCAAAAAAGCTTCCCAACCGATCGTTCTTCCCTTCCCTCCCCATCTCTGCGTGGTCTCGGAAGGGCATCCACCCCGGCCCCACCACAAATTGCCCCGCCTTCTCATCCCCGCTGGCATGGCCTTTGGCAGCGGAGATCACGCCACCACCGGCATGTGTTTGCGTCAAACTCCTCAAAACGCTGCGCCGCCCCGGTCCCGAAAAAAACGCCTGCTGGATCTCGGCACCGGCAGCGGCATTCTCGCCCTGGCCGCCGCCCTCCACGGACACGAGGTCATCGGGCTGGACTTTGACCCGGAAAGCATCCGCACCGCCCGCGAAAACCTCCGCCAAAACCCCGTCCCCGGAAAAGTCCGCTGGGTCCGGGCCGATCTCAACTCCTGGACCCCCACTCAAGGCCCCTACGATCTCATCACTGCCAACTTGTTCTCCAACCTGCTCATCCAAAACCTGCCGCGCATCAAAGAATGGCTCCAACCCCAGGGCGAAATCATCCTCTCCGGTATTCTCAAAACCCAGTGGCCGGAGGTCTTGACCACCCTCAACCAACTCAAACTCCAACCCCAACATATCCTCAAAAAAGGCAAATGGGTCTGCGCCGTGCTTTGTCATTCCGGGCAACTTAAATCTTCCCAGCAAAAACTTCCCCGTCCAAGGTAACCTCATGACCCATCACAAATTTACCTCCGAATCCGACTGGATCGACGCTCTGATCCGCAAATGGCAGGAGATTGGAACCGAAGCCCTCCAGTCCCGCGGCACCTTCTACGTCTCCCTCTCCGGCGGCTCCAGCCCCGCCAGCCTTTATCGCGCCCTGGCCTCCACGGACTGGCCCTGGTCCTCCACCGTCATGTTTATTGGTGATGAACGCTGGGTCTCTTCTGAACACAAGGACAGCAACTACCACATGATCTACGAGTGCTTCTATCCTCACAAGGTTCGCCTGGAGCGTTGGCGCACCGAACTGGCCAAGCCCGAAGAAGCCGCCACCGACTATCACAAACGTCTCTGCAAGGAACTGGGTCAACCTCCGCGCTTCGACCTGGCCCTGCTCGGCGTGGGGAATGACGGCCACACCGCCTCCCTCTTCCCCGGCACCCCCGCCCTGCTCGAAGAGGAACACTACACCACTTCCAACTGGGTCCCTCAAATGGACAGCATGCGTCTGACCATGACCTACCGACTCTTCTACCAGGCCCGCGAAATCCTTTTCGTCTCGAAAGGTGCCAGTAAACAAGAGTGGCTGGACAAACTCGAAAAACGCACCGATACCACCTTTCCCGCCGCCCGCATTGAATCCAAAAGCGGCCTCCTCTCCATCTATAATTGTGTCAACTAAGGGATTGAAATCTGCTTCTCTTGCCCGATAGTGACGCAACTCAGCTCCTAGCATCTGCCCACCTTATCTTAACCAGGAAACCCTATGCCCACGGAACCCACCCAGCCCTCCCCAAGCCCCCCCGCCGCGCCAAACCCTTCGCCGTCGTCATCTTCGGCGCCAGCGGTGACCTGACCAAACGCAAACTCGTCCCCGGCGTCTTCGGCCTCTTCAAAGAAAAGGCCCTGCCGGATCAGTTCGAAGTCATCGGCTTTGCCCGCCGCGAAAAATCCGACGAATCCTTCCGCGAAGAAATGGAGGAAGGCACCAAAAAGTTCTCCCGCTTCGCCCCCATCGACGCCGCAGAATGGAAAGCTTTCTCCCAACATGTTTCCTATCACGTTGGCAACTTCGATGAGGCTGAAGCCTACCAAAGCCTCAAGCTACGCTTGGAAAAACTCCGCCAAAGTCACGGCATCGAACAATTCCTCTTCTATCTGGCCACCGCCCCGGAATTTTTCTACGAAGTCGTCAGCCAACTCAACAAAGTCGGCCTCGTCGGCCCGGACAACGAAAACAGTCGCGTCGTCATCGAGAAACCTTTTGGTCACGATTTCAAATCCGCCAAAGAACTCGTCACCTCCCTCCAGACCGTCATCGACGAGTCCAACCTCTATCGCATCGACCACTACCTGGGTAAGGAAACCGTTCAGAACCTGATCTACTTCCGCTTCGCCAACTCCATCTACGAACCGATTTGGAATCGCGCCCTCATCGATCACGTCCAAATCACCGTGGCCGAAGCCGAAGGCGTTGGCACCCGCGGTGGCTACTATGATGGCGTGGGAGCCGTCCGTGACATGGTGCAAAACCATCTCATGCAGCTCCTCACCATCACCGCTATGGAGCCTCCCGGCAGCCTCAACTCGGAAGCCATCCGCGACGAAAAAGTCAAAGTCCTGCGCTCCATCTCCACCCCCACCCCGGAAGACGTGGCCCGCATCGCCGTCCGCGCCCAATATGAAGGCTATCGCAGCAGCGACCGCGTCGATCCCAACTCAAAAACCGAAACCTATGTCGGCCTCAAACTCCTGATCGACAACTGGCGCTGGGCGGGGGTTCCCTTCTATCTCCGCACCGGAAAAGCACTGACCAAACGGGCCAGTGAAATTGTCGTCGTCTTCCGTCGCCCCCCCTTGGCTCTGTTCAAGACCCAGGACAACTGCGAACAACTCCACCGTAACCGCCTGCACATCCGCCTCCAACCGGACGAAGGCATCCACCTGCGTTTCAACGCCAAGGTCCCCGGCAAAAGTGCCATGGGTGCCGTGGACATGGACTTCGCCTACAAATCCAAGTTCGGTTCCTATTCCCCCGAAGCCTACGAGCGCCTGCTCCACGACTTCATCGTCGGCGACTCCACCCTCTTCACCCGCGCTGATGAGGTGTTGGAAGCCTGGAGAATTGTCGATGCCATCACCTCCGGCTGGGCTCAAGCCCCGGTCGGGTTGTATCGCGGCGGCAGTTGGGGTCCCTCCGAATCCGACGCCCTCCTCGAAAAAGACGGCAACGGCTGGATCGACCTCTGATCAAAAAAGGGGCAGCTCGACCTTGCCTGATTCCCACCCCAAACTCCCCTCCCCAATCCGAAATTAGAAATTCGGAATCAGAAATTAGTCGCGCCCCTAGCTTCTTTGCGGTTCATTCCCCTCCCCCGAAATCGGGGGGGATGACAAAGCTTAAAGATATTTTTGCACCTTTGGTTGAACTTCTGCAGAAACCTTTAATGACCAGATTTCACCACAACTGCACCTGGCTGAGTGTGCGCGTGGACTACGGCTTCCAGCTTCAGGATACTGGGAACACCCGCCACAACGGGCGCTAGCATCTCGAGATCACGGCGAGTTATTGAGACCTGGGGTTGTCTTGGGATGCGAGGTCATTGACCAATTTAAAAACCCTTGCTTTTCATCAGTGTTAGTATAAGTGGAAATAATTCAGTATGAATTCCGCCCCACCTGACTGGCTACTGGAAGAGGACGATGTCCGCGCCATGGTTCGTTTACTCGGTGAGGTGGCCGCCTCTCCCGAGGCGGTCATGCAGAAAAGAAACGACGTCTGATGGAGGGCCTAGCCGATTTGGTTCACGCGGATTGCTGGGTCTGGGCTCTGTCGCGCGAACATGCTTCCGGGGACAATGATGCCATGTCTGCGTTCCTCACGGGCGGATTTTCCACTGACCGTCTGGCCCGATATCTGGAAGCGGTCGAGCATCCAGAGATGGCTTCGTTGACAGGACCCACACTTGAAACCTTGCGGCGTCAGCCAGTTCCATTGACTCGGTTGCTCCAACAGATGGCCACCGTGGAAGAATTCATGGCCCATCCCGCTTATCCTCTCTGGAAAGAAGCCAACATCGGTGCCTTGATGATCTCTATTCGTCCGTTGGAGCTTGGATGTTTCAGCACCATCGGCCTTTACCGCAAACAAGGGGACGCACTATTTACTCCGCAAGAGGCCCGCATTGCCCACATCCTGCTGAGCGAAGTTCCGTGGCTGCACGAGACCGGCTGGCCGGAGGACCGCGGGGCGCTAGTCCCGCTGCTCTCCCCGCGCCTGCGGGTGGTATTGAACCTCCTCCTGGAAGGCTTGGCTCGCAAGCAGATCGGCCAGCATCTCCGTATCTCGCCCCACACCGTGGATGGCTACATCAAGGACATCTACCGCCACTTCGGCGTCCAGTCCCAGGCCGAACTCATGCGCCGCTTCTACTGCGGCGATGGTGGTGATCATGTCTCATCACCCCCGGATTCGGGGGATGACAGAATAGCTGGATTCTCCTAGCAGAAATACATGCGTCTTGCATGGGCATTTAGGTTGTTGCTTGTGGCCGGGGTATTAGTCTTTCACCAGGACATAGCCGGAGCGGAGTCTTCCGGGTTGCCACCTACAGGTTTGCTGGAGCCCGCCATCTACGCCATCACGGAAAAGGAATGGCAGGAGGCCATTGCTGCACTGGATCGCGAGAAACCTGCTCCCACGGCCCAGCAGCGTCTGGAACTCGAATTCCTCAACGCCCTGATGGCCAGACCCGACCGCCTGCCGGACTTGGTTCCACGCGTTGAGGCGGCTCAGGCAGGATGGAAATACGGCAAATCCTCCATTCTTATTTTGTCTCCCGAATATCTATCCCAGCATCTGTACCTGGCCCGGGTGCATCTGGCCATGACCCAGGAAAAACCCGATCTTTTGGAAAAAACGATCAAGGAAGCTTTCTGGACTCATCCGGATATGGCCGACCGTCTAGGTTCTCTTTTGGTGGAGCACCGTCGCAAAGAATCCCTCCTGAAACTCAAGCCGGATATGGACCGGCCTTTGAAGCTGAGCGGGGGAGGCCAGACCAGCCTACGCAAGCTCCTGAAAGGGAAAAAATTCCTCCTGCTGGATTTCTGGGCCACCTGGTGCGGCCCCTGCATGGAGCGGATGCCGGCCTTGAAGGAGAAGATGGAGAAAGAGGCGGCTTTGGGGGTCGTGGTGGCAGGCATCAATGTCGAGGCCGATGCCAAGAAGGCCGAGTCCGTGCGGAAGGAATTCAACCTGCCCGGCCCCTGGCTGGTGGATGAAAAAGAGGGCCACTGGGCCAACCTCTTTCTCATCGAATCCTACCCCCACATGGTCCTGCTGGATGCGAAGGGTCAGGTGGCCTGGAGCGGACACCCAGACAACTTGGAACAGGAACTGGCCCAGCTTCAGGAAGCGAAAGGGAAAAATCCATGACCCCCCAAACTCCTCCCGAACCTTCGCCCCTCAAGCACTTGGAAAATTCCCAAGCCTCGCTGGGTTGCGCCAGCCTCCTCGTCCTGTGTCTGGCCACCGGCGTGGTGGGCTTTTTCACCGCCACTTGGCTTTACGGGGTGCTGCCGCCCGGCGAATACCCCGTCATTCTGTTTGCCCTGCCCGTCGTCGCGGTCGTGGCAGGCACCTTCCTAGGTCTGATGAAACTGCTGGAAGGGATGCAAAAACGCTTTTCCCGAAAAACCCCGGACTCCAGAGGGAACCCTTCCTGATGACAACCAGACTTCTTGGCACGTGGCTCCTGCTCTGCGGTGTTTACGCTCTACACGCCGAAGGACCCGTTGGCTCCGAGTTCCGCCTCGGTTTGAAAGACCGGGTCGGCATCGACTTTGTCTGGGTGGAGCCCGTTCAGGCCTACGTCGGCAAATACGAGGTTACGCAGGAGCAATATGAAATTCTGATCGGTCAAAACCCCAGCATTTACAAAAGGCCACAGCACCCGGTAATCGAAGTCACTTGGGCGGAAGCCATGGTCTTCTGCAAAAAACTGACCGTGATCGCCCGCCATACCGGGGCGATTCCCGCCAACTGGGAGTTCACCCTGCCCACGGAAAAGCAATGGGAAGTCTTTGTCGGGAACGCGCAATTGAGTGATGCCGTGACATCAGATGTGACATTATATATCAAGGAGCGGTCTAACACGGAACCCGTGGGCAGCCTGCGGCCCAACAACTACGGCCTCCATGATGTGCGAGGTAATGTGTGGGAATGGTGCCTGGACTGGCGTAAGGATCGAGAAGGCCCGGTGTCGCGGGGGGCCTCGTATAATACACGCGATCCCCGCGATCTCGAGGTGTCTTGCAGCAAAGGGGGCTTGCTCTACTACGACAAGCGCATCGGCTCCATCGGGTTTCGTGTGCTGCTATCACCTGCTCCGAAACGCTGGGGCCTGTTTTGAAATTTGCCCTTGGAACGATGAACCTTAACCCCGCCAACACCATGAAAAAACAAAACCCCATCCTCCCGCTCCTGCTGACCCTTCTGGCCCTGTCCATCCCTGTCCAGGCCGCTCCCTCCGAGGCCGAAAAGGAACTTACCAAACTCGTGGACAAGCAACTGGCCGAGACCCTCAACGATCCCGGCGCCCCCATCGGCCTGGTCTCCCGCAACCCGCAGGGCAACAAGACCAGTTGGAGTGAGATCGTCAATAAGAAGACCGGTTCCGAGTGGCGCACCTACATCGACCTCAGCACCGGCCAGGCCGTCGCCTTCAACCCCAAGACCGAGGAAGTCGTCCTCAACCCCGTCACCAAGAAATTCGAGCCGGTCAAAAAGGAAAAAGACCCGGAACTCAAGGCCTCCGACAGCCCCGCCACCAAGCCCTCCCAGCCAGCGCCCAACGATCCGGGCATCGTCACCTTCGACTTCAACCGGGAAGACCTCGGCCCCCGCCGCATGCGGGAGGATGAGAAACGTCAGCCATGAAACCAGTATTGAACTCTAAAATGCCATGAAAAATCAAAATTAAGTTTGTTGGTTACTGCCTTTCCAGTCCTTCTGGCCATAATCTTGTTCCTCGCCGCCTGCACCACGCCTCGTGGCTATGTCGCCAAGGAGTGGTCTACCATGATGCGGGAAATGCAGGTTACGGCCGTGTTTCCCCCTCGTGAAGACCTTCAGCCGGGAGACTTGTATTCAGATCCTTACCCTGGGAAGGACGAGGAAAAGAAGGCCTGGGACAAGCGGGAGCCCTTGGGGATTTCCCATCGACTGGCCTCCTTGGATTTGCGGAACGCCATCGATACCTACTATGCGGCTCGTTTTCAGTTCCCGGAAACCCCGTCAGGTTATGTGAAGGAAGGGCAGGATTATCACGGGGAGGCAACAAGGACCGATGGCAAATCCGTTTACGCCACGGACACAAAAAAACGCCTCCCCTTGGTTGGATTCCCTGAATTTTCCTATACCGACTCCAATTCAGGCAACCTTCAGGCGCTGGTTCCGGTCGAGGCCTTATCTGTGGTTTTCGGGGCCTCATGGTCGGACTACAAGAGCGTGAGTTTTAAAATGCGCGCCACGGAATCCTATGGCTTGCCCCAGGCCGATACTCACAAGGCATTTCTAGAGGAGCTTAAATCACACAAAGGTGCTGCGATCTGGAACGTGTGGCCCAGCAATGGGTTCACGCGGCTTATCAACGAGGTTTACCTGACCCGTGACGTCGAGATTACCGCCACCCGTAAGCAATCTTTTTCTCCCAACGTAGGAGTAAAACCAGGGGGCGGAATGGCGGCCGGATGGTCTGCCTTGGATGCGGCAGGGAGGGTGGCGGAAATTAAGAAATTCAATGACCAATTGAAAAGCCTGAAAGATCCTGGAGGCTACTTTGAAGTGGTTAGCGTCAGCGACCGTTCGGTCACCATGAAACGCATTTATTATCGTCCCATCGTCGTGGGTATCAAGTTCATGCGATATATGCGCTTACCGGGACGCAAAGAGGTTGTTTTGCTTGATTCAAAAGAGGCGGAAACCAATCCGTTGATTGCGGATATTTTGCGCAAACTCAAGCCGGGCGATCTCGCTCCAGCGATGCATAATCAATCTCAATAAATCAAAATTCTATACCCCAATGAACAATCCATGCCTACCCTCCGGCCTCCTTCGCATCTTCGCGTCTTGGCGGTTAATCCTCTGCCTCCTGTTCCCCAGCCTGCTGGCCGCCCAGGATTTGCCCTGGTCTGGATTCCGGAGCTGAAATGCTATGTGGGGAAATATGAGGTCACCCAGGCCGAATATGAAAAAATCATGGGCACCAACCCCAGTGGATTCAAAGGCGCGCGCGGCCGGTGGAAAGCGTCAGTTGGAACGAGGCCATGGAGTTTTGCAACAAGCTCACCGCCCGCCTGCATCGCAATCCGAAGATGAGCGGTTGGAAGTTCACCTTGCCCACAGAGAAGCAGTGGGAGTATTTTGTGGAGGACGCCACGCTGGCCCAGGCGGTGTATGGCCGTTCTGATAATTCGGGCACGTTGCCGGTGGGCAGCAGGGGAGCCAACAAGCTGGGAGTCTATGATGTGCGCGGCAATGTCTGGGAATGGTGCCGGGACTGGTATGACAGCTCCCAGCAATACAAGGTGCTGCGGGGTGCCTCGTGGAGCGACCTCATTCCCGAGAATCTCGCGGTGTCTTACCGCCGCTGAACTCGCCCGATGTACGCTATTACTTCGTCGGGTTCCGGGTGGTCTTGGTTCGGGAAGCCTTGGAAGAAAAGCCCGCTGTTATTGCAACTCCTATCAAGAGAGCCCCGGAGTTCGTTCCCACGCATGAGAATCCCTTGCCTCCGCAGCCAACCCAGAGTGTGGCGAGAACCATCAAGCCCTCTCAACCAAAACCAATTACTGAACCTGCTTTCTCGCCTTTGACGGCAGGAAGGGATGGAGAACCTGCGGGTGGATCCGTCAAAAATACATCTTCAAAAGTTCAGAATGCAGCACCAAACGACATGCTATCTCAACGCAAATCGCTCACACTAGACGAGCAGAGAGTAATCGATGAGATTATCCGTGATTTACAGCGAAATCTATCAGAGAGTAGCGGCAAGGGAGTCACCTATCACCGCGAGCGAATGGAAGCCGCAAGTTTTCTCAACTTACTCAAAACTTTTCGCCAAAATCCTGGAGGGAACTCAGTTTTAAGCGCGTATTTCAGCTTCGTTCGAGAATCAGACAATGCCATGCGTGCCTTCGAACGTGAAGGGTTATCAACAAAAAGCATTGAGGCGCGGCGTGAGATTGCTGAGGCAACACTTGATAGGAATAAGCAATTACAAAGCCCCTAAATGAATTACGCAACTAATCTTATGGGACCCAAACTTACTTGTATTTTTCTTGCTCTCAATATCCTCGCGATGCCGGGATTCCTGAAGAGCGAGCAAGTCATAATTTCCGCTAAAATGGCAGCCGAATACAACGATGCGGAGACCAGCGCATTGGTAAAAGAATACGGTGCACACGGCACAATTAAAGAGTTGATAGGTAAAACTCTCCAATTGAGAACGCAAATAGTTATCCCCAAAAACCTGCCAGTCCTTAAAAATGGAGCTTCACAGGGTTACATTAGTTTGCCATTTGATTACTTACCTAGAACGGACAATACCATTTCAAGGCCGACGCTTTCGTGGTTAGATTCGATTTAGGCAGAGTCGAGAATGATCTTGTCTTTGGCAAGGGAACTCTATTTTTAGTTTTTATTTCAGAGTATGTTCAGTCATCCGACGGTAAAGTCATCACTCTTGTCGGACTGAGGGAGGTTGATGGAGATGGCTCACTTAAGCAGGGAAATATTACCCCATTAATGATGTTAAAAGGCAATACAGATGCTACAGTTTACGAGTTTTTGGCTTTTGGAAACCGCATCTTGGGCCCGGCTTACTTTAAAAATAACCTGATTAAAGTGCCGTGAGTCAACAGGATAAGCAATCAAACAAAGGTTTGGCACCTAAACTATGACACAAAGTGAAATACCTCATCACAGGTTCCGCAGCCCTCGAACCCCGCCACCTCGAGCGGTGCGCGACGGTGCTTTCCAAGCCGGTTCCCCTCGACAACAACGAGGTGGCCTTGGAAATCGAAGCGGTGCCCGAGAATCTTCCCCGCATCGAAGAGCTGCCCGGAGTCTTGGCGGTTCATCCGTGCTCAGACCTCACCTATCTAGGTTAGTCCTTACGGCCCTGGCCTTTTTCCTGGCCTGCGGCCCAATGCATGGCCTCCAGGCCGAAGGCCCGGTCGGTCCGGAGTTTCGCCTGGGCCTGAAGGACCGGGTCGGCATCGACTTCGTTTGGGTGGAGCCGATCCGAGCTTATGTGGGGAAATACGAAGTCACGCAGGAACAATACGAGACCCTGATTGGTAAAAATCCCAGCCATCGCGAAGGTTCCAGACTCCCCGTGGAAACCGTGAGCTGGGTGGATGCGGTGGTTTTCTGCAAAAAGCTGACCGTGATCGCCCGCCACGCCGGGGCGATTCCCGCCAACTGGGAGTTCACCCTGCCCACGGATAAGCAATGGGAAGTCTTTGTCGGAAATGCCCAGCTGAGCGATGCGGTGACGAGTGCGAATGGGGAGCGTGATTCGACAGAACCCGTGGGCAGTCTGCGGCCTAACAACTATGGCCTCTATGACGTGCGCGGTAATGTTTGGGAGTGGTGCGCGGACTGGTATGACAGTTCGCAGAAATCCCGGGTGCTGCGGGGTGCCTCGTGGGGCGACCTCAGTCCCGAGCGTCTCGCGGTGTCTTGCCGCCTCAGGCGCACGCCCGATGTACGCTTCTACGACGACCTCGGGTTTCGTGTGATTTTGAAGGAAAGCAAGCCAGCCTCACCAGCTATTTCGCGTGGTGAAGCTTCTGCGGCACCGGAAATCATAAAAAAAGAGGAAAGCCAGTCTCCCCTCGCGCCCTTGGAAGCGAGGGCTCTGGCGTTTGTGCGGGAGCACTTGGAGGCGATGGACAGCCTGGAGGAGGTGCCCCGTTACGCCGGGCACTATGCCCAGCGGGCCGTCTTCCATGGGGAGGAACTGAGCCGGGAGGAGATCGCGGCCAAGCGCACCCTCTTCCTACAGCATCTCCGCCTGGTTTCCTACCGACCCCCGGATCGCGTGGCGGTGCACGATGGCGGTGCCGATGGGCGCCACGTCTTTGTGTTCACTTGGGGTTACCATTGGTTTCACGAGAAACAGCAGAAAGAGCTCCAAGGCACTGCCACCGACACCTGGCTGGTCCAAGCGGAGGGTTCCACCTTCCGCATCCTCGGAGAAAGGCAGGAAAAGAAATGAAAATTTTAGAGTTGTCAACTATAACAGAATTCAGATGCTTATCAGAAGATGGGCACTTTTTTTGACCTTCCCATGCCTGCTTACGGCCAGCGATGAAGAATTTTTTACTAAATTTACTGAGGCAGAATTAGCTGCCATAGCTCCAATCTCCCATTTATCTATTCATGCACTTCAGGGGAAAACATTACACCTTATCAGCGAGATTCCCGTAAAAAGCGGAAACAAGTTCATTCAGCCTGAAATGCGCTTACAAGAAATATGGCGCTCGAGTGGATATTACATTCAGGCCGATGGAACTGAAATTGTTCTTCATGAAGAACCCAAAGTCGATGGGGCAATCAAAGAAGGATCTCTTTACCTTGTGAAGTCCGTAACAACAACAGAAACAATACTTAGTAATCGGGAAAAACGAGTCTTCTCCAGACTTGATCTCATTCAAGTTGATAAGATGGGGAATGTAATTGGGGATGGAGGTCCTATTAAACGAATATATTTGCGCGCAGATCTTGAGGCTAGAGTATTCGAATTTCTGGTTTTTTTTAATTACATTTTTCGTCCAGTGTCACATATGAACTATGCACCGTAGTCATTATCAAGCCGCGATTTTTTTATAAATTTTATGCTTAATTACGCCCCCATCATTGAATCCGCCCGAGCCGTTCTGCGCATGGAACTGGCCGGTCATGTCGCCGTGCTGCTGGGGGACATCCAGTCCGACACGGCGATCATTTACCGTCACCTCTTTATCGTCTATGGGTTCGATGTGCAGCCCTGCTACGTGGTGGCCTCGGAAACCCACGCCGAAGCCCTGCAAAGCGAACCGGCCCCCTATTTCCTTGGGGTATTCGATGAGAACGGACATGCCAACTACGGCAATGCCCAGGATTGGGAGGATCAGGATCGATTTCTTGGCAGAGCCGTGCGCATGGCGTGGGACCGTCTGAACCGCCCGTCGCCGGGGACTCCCTAACGCCCCGTGCGCCCGAAGGGACAAGCTCATGAAGAAGGTGCTGATCATCGCCGCCGTGGTTCTGGCGGCCGGGGCGGCAGTGTTGGTGGGGGTGGTGGGGCCGATGCTACGGGAGATTATTGCCGGGGCCAGCGCGCCACCACCGGTGTCCGCCGCCGCAACCTTCCAGTCCACCCTGGGCGGGGCTTCCACGCTTCGGGTTTACGAAGGGCTGCCCCATCCGCTGTTTGAACGCGAGCTGATGCAGCGCGAAGAAGCTCGCCTGGACGTGGTCAGGCTCGGAGGCTTCCCGTTTTACTCCCCCGCCATCCCCGCGCGCTTGCCTGACGAGCTGCGCACGGGCCTGGCCGACCCCGCCAGCCTGCGACCCTTCGGCGGCGAAAAACTCTGTGGGGGATTCCATCCCGATTATGCGGTGGCGTGGCCAGGGCCGAAAGGCGAGCAGACGGTGCTGATCTGCTTCGGTTGCAAGGAAATCCAGTGGCTGGAGGAAGGACGGATGCTGCGTTACGACCTGACGCCGGAGGCGCTGGCTGTGCTCAAACGCGCCTTGGCCCCTCATGCCGTTCAACGCCCCCGTCCGGTCCATAAACAAGGAACAGCGGAAAGTCCATTGGGGTAAACTCCAGAGGACTGTGAGCAATCAATAAAAATCAAATCAAACACTAATAATTAGTTGCAATCATCAATCCGTTAAACGGGGATAAGTCCACGAGGGAATCTCGCATTACAATTGAAGAAGTTCCTACACAATTAAAAAAACAAGAAATCTAAAAGGCGGATCCTATGAAGTGTCTTTATAGTAATTTTGTAAGTTTATTGCTAATTTTTTTTATTGTATCCTCGTCTTTTGCCCAACTTCCAGCCCAAAAACCAACAACTAAATGGAGAGTTAATGTTGATTGGCCGGATGTTAAAGGTTTAAAACTGGTTCTTATTTCACGGTTTCCAGTTACAGCTGATGCGACGAAACACAGATTTCAAGAGTATGCGCCTGGAGATCGGCGCATTACGGCAGAAATGTATTTTCCCAAGGACGAGACTGGGCGAAGGACGCATATCCCTACACAAGTGTTGGAAATAACAAATGTGACTGTTCAAAGAATAGGGCAAACGCCTGATAATCCACCGAGGGGAGTTTACAAGTGTTTTTTGCACGTCAGATCTATCGGCGAGGGTTTGTCGGATTCGGAAAAAATTGTTGGTATTCAAGCTGTTTCAATTCATCGTCTTGTCGTAGGTGATTTAGAGGACACTTTAGAGGATCATTTTTTTATTATTTTTGATTGACGTGACTATTTTTAGCCATGAAGTTTTTTACTAAAGATTGGTATGCCAGTTGTTATGCTTGGGACGCCCTGGGTCCCTACCGGGCGCATTGTGATGTCATTCGTGACCGTTTGCCACCGCAACTCCGCATGCTGATGGACGAGATCAACCTGCATGACGCATCTGTGGAACGGATGGAATTGGATTTCGGGACCGGGACCCTGGGACTGTTTCTGGACGGATGCCGGAACATCACTCTGGGAGAGGAGGAATATAAAGACCGCATGGCTCATAGCCGGACCGTTCTGGTTTACCGCGGACTGCAAGGCCTTCTTCAACCGGAGGATGAAGGCTGGATCATGACCCGAAATCCGGCCTTCATGGAAATCCATTCCGATGAAGTGCA
The DNA here is from genome assembly GCA_012031345.1 of Blastochloris sp. Taxonomy (GTDB): domain Bacteria; phylum Verrucomicrobiota; class Verrucomicrobiia; order Methylacidiphilales; family JAAUTS01; genus JAAUTS01. The sequence continues at coordinate 15,347 of JAAUTS010000023.1, forward strand.
TCTGCTTGACGACGGACTGCTGGAGCATCGGATGATTTTCGGTCATGGCCGCCATGTGGTGATCCGTTTCAAGGACTTTGATCTGAGGTATGTGTCTGTGGACAGCCCTTGGCAGCGGCCCGGGTCGAGGGAAGAACCATGATTTTTTTCACCGACACGTGGTTGGCTGGGTTGGACCGGACGGCGAGGGATATGCACTACTGGCTGCACCTAGAGTCTCTCCGGGAACGACTTCCCTCCACTGTTCTCGGTTTGCTGGATCAATGGGAGTTGTCCCCATCCCGGTTGCGCGGCATCCGGGTCCGTGACAACGCATGGGACTTTTGCCGTCGGATGCGACATCCGTCATGTCCGACCTGGCTTCCCAAGGGGAGGCCTTCCAGCTTTGTCCTTGAAACGGAGGCCACACGGCGGGCGGATGATGAAAGGCCGCCGCATGGTTCCTTGGTGCTGGTTTATGGGAATATCCGTCGTTTCCGTTATGGGAAGCAGGACGACTGGTTCTTTGATCATCCCCCGGAAATCATGGCAGTGCAGTGTGATGAATGGGACCTGCTGCCGGATGGATGTCTGGTTCATCGTTTGCTTTTGACGCACCCCCATTGGGCGGAGCGAAGACGAGCCCTGTTGCGCGGCAAGCCTTCGCTTTTGTCCGCGGCCTATGCGGTGGAACTGGAGATTCATTTCCGCGATTTCACGGTGACGGAGCATTCCGACCCAGGACCGCGGAAAGAATGGGTTCCTTGGGATCCAGACATCTGGAAACCCCTTCCCCGCACGGGGAAGACGGAGGAAAAGACTAACGTGGAACCGGTGACTTGCGTGGACCGTTCAGCGCGGGTGCAGCGCGGGTATTTCAAGTTTCTACCCTTTATCTTTGATTCCGGTGGAAGGTTGGACTTTGGCAACGAGTCGCGAGTGCGCAACTTTGGCAACCTGATGAAACAGGTCTTGAAGGAAGAGGTTCCCTTGCACGAAGTGGAAGAGGAAATCTCCGTGTTTTTGCAACTGCGCGGTTATTCGGAAACATTCATTGATCTTCAAGTGCGGACCTTCCGAGATTTTACCAAAGGAAGCGTCTGTAAAGACCCGCTCTGAATAGGAGGCCTTCAGCAACTTGGGACAGGGTGGCAAGTCTGTGGTGTGCCAGCGCTGGCTAGAGACGGAACGGCCCATTGTTTACGAAGAATTCCACCTTGTGGGCGAGCAGACCGTGGACACCATCCCGCCACGGACGACAATGCGCATCCCCATTTTTAGTGAAGACTCTGCCACATTTTCTTAGAAATCCGATCCAGAATATCCCATGAGTCGAAAACAAAAAAACAGGCACCCGGCCACATCAGTAATTCCAACGGTAACCATCAGAATCTGATCGCTGACCCAGAACGGCAAAACCCTCGTCTTCAACTACACCGCCATCCCCAAACCGTCCACTTATCTGTTGGTGACCGCAGGCATCGGCGCGCTTGTGGGTATGCGGCGAAACAAGAAGAGTACTCAGACAGAGAAAAGGAGGGAAATAGGCTCCTATCCAGCGTCCGGGTTTCCGAGGTCGGTTTCCCAACTCTTCCCAACTGTAGTCAGGAAAGTTCAACCGCCGAAGAGTATGAGACAGTCCACACTCGCCTCTCGAAACACATAACTTCCCGTCCGCGCCCTAGCATCCATCCCGACCATACCCAGTTACGATAACCAATTCGCGTGAACTCTTTTCTCCTCCCCAATCAGAAATTAATCCCCCACTACCCACCCCTCGCTTCTTGACGCCTCCTTCCCCTCCCCCAACCCCCAACTCGAAACTATCACCCTCCCCTTCATCATTTTTCATGGTCTGAGGCTTTCTCCAAACGCTAAGATAACTATCTAGTTCATGCGTGCCGAGAGATTGATTCTTGTGGGAGGCTCGGCTCTGGCCTTCGGAGCCGCCTTTGTCAATGTCGGGGTGGTTCTAAAGACGGGCATCTCTGTCAGTCATCTGACCGGAGATATTTCCAAATTATCCATGGGACTCTCTGAAACTCACGCCGCCTTGTTACCCGATGCCCTGAGCGTGGCCGCGGCGGCTCTCTCCTTCTTTCTCGGAGCCTTTCTCTCCGGTCTTTGGATTCACCATCCCTCCCTCGATTTTTCCAGACCCTATGGCCGCACCATCACCGGCATCGGAATGCTTTTTATCCTGTCCAGTCATTTGATCCCGCGCTTTCCCGTGTTCGGAATCGCTTTGGCCGCCCTGAGTTGTGGACTTCAGAACTCCTTGGCGACGCGCTATCGCGGGATTGTTCTGCGAACAACCCATTTGACCGGACTCATCACGGATTTTGGAATCACCCTGGGCATGAGCGTCCGGGGATTTGAAATTCCTGCATGGAAAATCATGGTGCCAGCCTTATTGACGGCGGCCTTCTTTCTGGGAGGTCTCTGCGCCAGTGTTTGTTTTTTTCTGGGTTCCCTGGACACCATCTTGATCGCGGGTCTGGGTTACACGATGGCAGGTCTCTGTTGGACCCTGGGAAAACATGTCCTTTGGCCTGTTCTCAGTAAAAATTAAGTCCCCCACTTGAACCAGCCACCCTTCCCCTTCGCGCCCCTCGCGTCTTGGCGGTTCATTCTCCCCCCCAGCCTGACTACGCAAAAAAACTACTTTTTCAAACCTGCTGCGGCTGAGCCGGAGCGCTTGTTTTCCTCGTAGGCAGGGAAACGGAAAATAACCTCCCCTTCCTTGCCCAAATTCAAAACATCCCGTGCGACGCGCTCAATGTAGTAGGGATCGTCCTGCAGCGCGTAGAGTTCCTCCTGCAATTGCAACCCGTAAGCCCGCTGCTCCTCGATTTCCCGTTGAATCAAAATACTGCGCCCCATGTGGTCCTGGTTCTTTTTAAAGACAGGCCAGAAAATCGCCCCAACCAGGACCAGCATGAAGACGACGACACAGACTTGAGCCCAGGGCAAAAGTTTTTGCCAAAGGTCCCCGCCTCGTTCTCCCCGTCCGGAGGTTTTGATGCTCCGGGGGTCGAATACTTTAGATCGCGCCGCCATAGATCGCGTGACTGCCCAGCTCCTCCTCAATTCGCAGCAGCCTGTTATACTTGGCCAAACGATCCGAGCGGGAAAAAGATCCCGTCTTGATCTGGCCTGCGTTGGTCGCCACGGCAATGTCTGAAATGGTGCTGTCTTCCGTCTCTCCACTGCGATGACTGATCACCGCGGTGTAATTGGCCATCTGGGCCATCTGGATGGCGTCCAGCGTTTCCGTCAGAGACCCAATCTGGTTCACTTTGACCAGGATGGAGTTGGCCGTTCCCGTATCGATACCTTTTTCAGGAAGGACACATTCGTCACAAACAAATCATCGCCAACCAATTGGGTCTTGGCTCCCATGGCATCCGTCAATTTTTTCCAGCCCGCCCAATCTTCCTCCGCCGTGCCATCTTCAATTGATATGATGGGGAATTTTTTCTGCAAATCCTGGTAGAAGGAAATCAGTTGATCCACCGAGAGCACTTCCCCGCTGGACTTCTTGAAGACATACTTTTTGGTCTTGTGATCGTAGAACTCGCTGCTGGCCACGTCCAAAGCGATGAAGATGTCCTTGCCCAATTTGTATCCGGCTTTTTTCACCGCAGCGGCTATAACTTCCAAAACTTCCTCTGTGGATTCCAGTTTGGGGGCGAAGCCTCCTTCATCCCCGACCGCCGTGACCAAATGACGGTCGTGCAGAATCCCTTTAAGCGCGTGGAAGGTCTCCACGCCATAACGCAGCGCCTCACGAAAGGTCGGGGCACCTTTGGGCACAATCATGAATTCCTGAAAATCAATCGGCGCGTCGGAGTGGGCACCGCCATTGATGATGTTGCACATTGGAACAGGCAACACCTTGGCATTCGGTCCACCCAGATATTTGTAAAGCGGAAGCTTGAGGGAGGCCGCTGCGGCACGGGCGTTGGCCAGAGACACCCCGAGAATGGCGTTCGCTCCAAGATTCTTTTTGGTGCTGCTACCGTCCAGCTTGAGCATGACACGGTCCACGCCCAACTGATCGACCGCATCCATGCCCAGCAGCTCAGGGGCGATCTTATCGTGAACATTGGCCACGGCCTTGGTCACTCCTTTGCCCAGATAACGGCTCTTGTCCCCGTCCCGCAATTCCACCGCTTCATTGACCCCCGTGCTCGCACCGGAAGGAACCATAGCCAAGCCTACGGAACCATCCGAAAGATGCACCTCGGCTTCCAGCGTGGGATTACCACGGGAATCTAAAACTTCGCGAGATTTGATGGCGGTGATGATGGTCGAACTCATATAAAACAGAGATGTTGGGGTTAAGGGTTGGTTGATCAGCTGAAAGCTAAATCACCCTCAGAATTTGTACAGCTCAAAGAGAATAACAAGCCAATTATTTGGAAAGCTCGTTCTCTGCCGCCACCCTGCCGCCCGACCTACGACGCCCTACTTCAACCCCAAGACATCCGCCATGACGTAAACCCCTGGCTTCTGGCCTGACAAAAATCGCGCCGCCGCCAAGGCACCCGACGCGAAGGTGTCCCGGCTGGAGGCTTTATGTGTCAACTCCACCCGCTCACCGTCGATGGCAAACATCACCGTGTGATCTCCCACCACATCCCCGCCGCGCAACGCGTGAATGCCGATCTCGTTTGCCTTGCGGGCCCCCACATCCCCTTCCCTTCCGTGCTGGAAACCGGATTTTCCATCTCTGCGGCCAGGATCTCCACCAAAGTCTTGGCCGTGCCACTGGGGGCGTCTTTTTTGTGATGATGATGCATCTCCACCACTTCAATATCATAGCCGCGCGGAGCCAAAATAGCTGCCGCCTTCTGCGTGAGATAAAAGAGGGTGTTCACACCCACGGAATAATTGGAGGCAAAAATCAGGGGAATTCTGGAACCCAAAGCCAGGATCTTTTGTTTCAACTCATCGGTATGCCCCGTCGTGCCAATGGCCAATCCCTTACCATGCTTGGCCGCCAACTGAGCCACATCCAGCGTCGTGCTGTGATGACTGAAATCAATGATCGAATCGCAACCAGGCAACAAGGAGGCCAGATCGTCCCCCTGATCCACTTCACCCACCACTTCAAAATCCGCCGATGCCCTGGCCAGACGCAATATCGCCTGTCCCATGCGGCCCTTGGCTCCCACCATGATGATTTTTGTTTTCATAAAAATATTAAAGTTCTGGTTTTACACATTTTCCTATTTCTCGAGTTTTGAAATCCTCAAAAATTCGAGAAAAGCAGTTATAATTAAACGAATAAAAACGCAGTATACTATCAGAGCCACACTCTCCGACTAAAAAGGCAAGAAATCCGGTGTCTCCTATATTATATTCCTCTAACACGTCAAGATGTTCATCAATAACCACCTTCCAATCAGCCAGCATTTTATTAGCGAAAGCCACTTCGGGATATTGCTCCTTAGACCATGTTCCGCAGGTTATCAAAATTTTCAACGGAGCGGCTATCGAAAGCAACTTCCTAACTTCATGATGAGCCACAAACGGCCAATTTTCCGACTCTATAACGACTAGAGGTATAGGATGCTTTTGGGATGGAGACTTTTTTCTAAAAGCGATATCGTAGGTATAGTGTTCGACCTTAAAATCCAAATCTTTTTTTAATTTTTTAGCTACTTCACTTAGCACACTACCCATGTACGTCTCGGTTCGATTCTTGGATGAAGTATGCCAAAAAGCACTCAGACTACCAGCCTTGCTGATTTCAATTAATTCAGCGAAGAAGTTTTCCAAGAAACTGTTCCACAACTCTTTCTTCGGCTCCAATGAGGCACTACCTTTACTTAGATTCATCCAGTTTACTCACTAAAATCGTAAAATTGCTCAACATTACTATTAGATAAATCGATTTCTATAGACTTTTGTCAGCCACTACATCTACTTTGAAGCACCAATAAGCCGCTGCACTCGAAGCTTTAAACTCTGAATAGAGATAGTATTCGCCCTCATTAGGAAGAGGAAAGTTAAACACCCCTTCAGAATCTGTAGTCACAGCTGTTCCGACAGCAGTAATAGAGGGTCTAATCAAATCGAGCATCTTCGAGAAACCATTCAAAGAACTCTTACCTCCATCCGATTCCAGCTGACTTAGTCCTGCCTGCTTTTCCCCCTTATAAAGTAATTGCATGCCATACATCGTTTCCGCCGCTTTTTGAGGAAATTTCTTTTGATCAATCAAAATCACTTCGGAAGAAGCCATTTTAATGATTTGGCCACTTTGCAACTTGAAATAAACTTTCCCACTGATGCCAGCTACAGAAACATTTGGAGATGCGGGTTTGTTGTGAAGTTCCTTTTGCAAATCTGCGATTTCCACTTTGAGCTTCTTTATCTCCTGCTCTTGCTCATACGTTTTCCGGGAAAACTCTTGTATCAGCTCTTTATTATCTTCGATAACTTTTAGAGCTTCGCCTAATTTTTGATTTTGTTGTTCAAATTTTGAGTCAGCATGTTCGCTAGAACAAGCACCCAGGAAAAATAAGCTCAAAGCTGTAAACAATAACCTCATAAATTAAATAGAGTTTTATGCCTCTCTTACTTTAAGCAAAACAGAAGGTAACGAAGTTAATCGAGTTAAAAAAATATCGTTTAAGCCTTCGTGAGATCTCCTCTACCAAGAGGGACAGAAAGTCCCGGACTTCCGGGACTTTTCCGTGTGTGTTTCCCTACCCATGTCGACTTAATGTTTCTCGATTCGTGTCAATAAGTGTCCATTCGTGGTTAAACAACCCCGGCTTTCCCCAGCGTCGCCATCAGTTTCTCGCGATTCCCCGCGCTCATGCTGACCAGAGGCAACCGCACTTCATCGGTCATCCATCCCTTGGCCGCCATGGCCGCTTTGATCGGGCCGGGATTGGCTTCGAGGAAGATGTCCGTATAAACCCCGTAATATTTCCGATGAAGTTGCTCGGCCTTTTTAAAGTCCCCCGCCAAGGCCGCATCCACCATGGACTTCACTTCCACCGGTATCAGGTTGGAAGCCACGCTGACCACGCCCACCGCTCCCACACTCATGAAGGGAACCGTCAACCCATCGTCACCGGACAAAATTTGAAAACGGTCCGGCAAAGCCTGACGCAACTTGCTGACACGATCCACCGTCCCGCCCGCTTCCTTGATCGCAACCACATTCGGCGCATCCGCCGCCAGACGGACCACCGTCTCCACCCCGATCTCGATCCCGCAACGGCCAGGGATGGAATATAAATGATGGGCAGCTCCGTGCTCCGGGCAATGGCCATGAAGTGTTGATACAAACCTTCCTGAGTGGGTTTATTGTAATACGGCGCCACTTGCAGGGAGGCGTCCGCCCCGAGCTTTTCCGCTTCCTGGGTGTATTCAATCGCTTCCGCCGTGGAATTGGATCCTGTGCCTGCAATGACCTTGGTCCTGCCCGCAGCGAACTGCACCGCCAACTCAATCACCCGGACATGTTCCTCATGATTCAGAGTGGGGGATTCGCCTGTCGTCCCCACGGGCACAATACCTTCCACCCCTGCCTCAATCTGGCGTCCAATCAGTGCCTCGTAAGCCTGAGTGTCTATCAGACCATTCTTGAATGGAGTCACCAGTGCGGTGCTTGTTCCTGAAATATCAAACATCGATTTCTCCCTGATAAACAAAGTCCGCCGGACCATGCAGCTTCACTTCCTTGAAAGCCTTAGCTTCCCTGCGGAAATACACCTTCAACACATCCCCGCCCTGCACCTTGAGTGAGACCGGAGACTTGAATCCATGGACCTCCGCCGCAATCAAAGCCGCCGCCGCCACCCCCGTGCCGCAGGCCAGGGTTTCCCCCTCCACTCCACGTTCGTAAGTGCGTATCCGCAATTTACCCGGACCCAGAACCTGCACAAAATTCACATTGGTCCCTTTGGGTTGAAAATGAACATGATAACGCAGTTCCGCACCGAGTTTGACCACGTCAGAGGCTTCGACAGTCTCCACAAAAACAACGGCATGGGGCACCCCTGTATTCAGGGAATGCACCGTGGTCCACCCGGCCTGGGTCGGCACGTTTCGGTTAAGATCCGCATCCCGCGGCTCCGTCAGCTCAACCCGGACCTCCTCCCCAAAAAACTCCGCCCCCACCCGGCCCGCCCCCGTATCAAACGTGATCTGTCCGCGTCTGATCCTGCTCATCTTCTGCGCGTAACGCGCAAAACAACGGGCTCCGTTCCCGCACATCTCCGCCTCACCCCCGTCTGCATTGTAATAGCGCATCCGAAAATCAGACCCCCGGCTTTTGGCCGGCTCCAGAACCAGAAGCCCATCCGCTCCCACACCAAACTGGCGATGACACAAATGCGCCACCTGCCGACGGCTCAGCCGTAGCGTCTTGCGGCGGTTGTCCAGGCAAACAAAGTCATTGCCCGCTCCACTCATTTTCCAAAATTTCAGTTTCATCAGGGGAGATTAGTTAACCACAGGGGACAGACACGGCACAGTGCTTTTTTTGAGAGGGAGACTTTTTCCGTTCCGCCCCCCACTCAACCCAAGCATCTCAGGAAGCTTTTTCTCCTGCGATCAAATCCTCCAAGCGCTGCCGTTTCCGTGCCAGCAAAACCTTCTTGCCCTGCACCAAAACCTCCGCCGCCATGGGCCGACTGTTGTAATTCGATGCCATGACAAATCCATAGGCTCCCGCGCTCAAAAAAGCCACCCGCTCCCCCGGCTTCAACGCGGGAAGGGGCCTCTCCTTGCAAAAAGTATCGCCCGACTCACAAATCGGCCCGACCACATCCGTCGGAATGGTGCCCCGTCCGCTTTTGCGCAAAGGCACAATTTCATGATACGATTCATAAAGGCGGGACGAATCAAATCGTTCATAGCAGCGTCCACAATGACAAAGTTTTTCCTTTTGGTTTTCTTGACCCCCACCACTTCGGTCACCAAGACCCCGGCATTACCGGCGATGAAACGCCCCGGCTCCAACAGGATTTTCAAACCCTGATCTTTCAACAAAGGCACCACCGCAGCGGCATACACCGCCGGGGTCAGCGGCGCTTTTTTCTGCTGTCGCCACCACGTCGCATCCCCACTTTCCAGAGCCGGGTCATAAACAATACCCAAACCACCTCCCACATCAAAATACTCGATTTTAAACCGTGCCTTCAAGTCCTGCACCAGTGGCAGCATTTTTTGCACCGCCGCTCGAAAAGGCTCCACCGAAGTGATCTGCGAACCAATGTGCATCTGCACTCCGCGCAACCAAATGTTCTTCAATCGGCCCGCCTTCGCATAAAGAGACGGAATCTCTTCCAGCGGAATCCCAAACTTGTTCTCATAAGTGCCCGTGGTGATCTTGGCGTGAGTTTTGGCATCCACATTGGGATTCACCCGCACCGCCACCGGAGCCTTGACCTTCAAACGCCCGGCGATGGCATTGATCAACTCCAACTCACCCGCACTTTCCACCGTAAACGAATACACCTTTTGCTCCAGAGCATAGCGGATTTCCTCCGCTGTTTTACCCACCCCGGCGAACACACAACGCCCGGCCTTCCCCCCCGCCTTGAGCACACGAAACAATTCACCCCCACTGACGATGTCAAACCCCGCGCCCTCCCGGGCCAAGACACGCAACACGGCCAGATTGGAATTGGCCTTCATCGCATAACAAATCATGTGATCCAGGTCACCCAGGGCCAAATCCAAGCCCCGATAATGATCCAGCAGCGTTTGACCGGAATACACATAAAGGGGCGTGCCATAGTTTTCAGCCAAAGCCTCCAGGGAAACCCCTTCCACCTGCAGGACGTTCTTCTTCCAATAAAAGTGATGCATAAAGTGAAGACACTACGCCCAAGTCCCCATAGTGAAAATCAAAATGTTGAAGCCCCAGCTTGAAACCCCTATCCCACAACTTCCCTGCCTTGATCTGATAAATCTGGGCAAAACGCCGGGTTCTGCCAAACTCCCCCCCAAGAAACTCCGTTCCCCTTATGTTTCAACCCAGCCAACTTTTCACGCCCAAACCACCCCCGCCCAGGTTCCTCTTCGTGACGGTCAACCGACGTTGCAATCTACGCTGCCAACATTGCCAGTTTTGGACCCGCGATGACGCAGACCATGACACTTACATCCTTCCAAGCAGAACTGGCGAACTGCTGCACGAGTATCAACAACTCAGCCGGGGCCAAGGCTCCGTGGTCATTTGCGGAGGCGAATCCATGCTGGACCCCGAGGTCTATTTCGGAGTCTCTGAAACCTGTCGACGTCTTGACCTGAAAAGCATCTCTGTCGTCAACGGCACTCAAATTCAAAGTCCCGAAATGGCCGAACGCATGATTCTTTCAGGCCCGGATGAAATTTCCATCTCCCTCAACAGCCATCGACAGGAACTTCACGATGAAACACGCGGCAAACCCGGGGCCTTCCACCAAGCCACCCAAGCAATCCGCCTCCTGATCGAAGCCCGGACCCGGCTCCAACGTCCTTCCACACGCATCTATGTCATGGGACTGATCTTTGATCAAAACTATCAGGAATTGGACGCCTTCTACCACTTCGTCCTGAACACTCTGGGAGCGGATAAACTCAAATTAAACTTTCTCCAACCTTCCTTCGGACAACGTGGGGAGGTCGATCCCTTCTACGCCAAACATTGTCACGTGGACCCGGACGAACTGCGAAAAGTCATCGATCACTGCGACCAAAAATACGCCCTGGGCTCAATCCCGAACTGCGCGACCAAGCCGTCATGTATTTCCGCTCCCTGCAATCCTGCCAGGATCAACACAAAGGCTGGAGTTCCAGCGTTCAAACTTCAGAACACATCTGCAACAGCTACGAACGCAACATCATGGTGGATGAATACGGAACCGCCCGACTTTGTTTCTCTCACGGTTTCCCGGGTGCCCCCTTAAAAAAGAAAGGCGACCTCTCCCGTTTTTGGAACCAGGCCCATTCCATCCGCAAGGCCATGAGTTGCTGCAACAACCCTGCGGCATCAGTCACAGCGTCCGCCGTGTCAGCTCCACTCTGGCCTCCGCCCAAAAAAACACTTACGCCCTCACGGCCTGGGGTGCTTGACCTGACTTCATCCCCTACCCCACACGAATAAAACTCCGCTTTCCTTGCCAAGTCTCCAGCATCCGTGTTCGATAGAACCATGGATCTCCTTCAGAGACTCACTTGGCAGACGGTTGCGGATACCCTCTGCTTCATCCTCATCCTCCGCTTCCTCATGGCTTGGCTCATGGCCAATCGCCGGGTCATGCGCATGGCCCTCACCCTACTCGCCTTCGGCCTCTTCATTCTTGCCGTCAGTATTTTTGAATTTCCTCTTACCCGCCTCCTCACCACCGCCATCGCCGGCCCCTTGGTCGTGCTCCTCCTGCTTAGCTTCCTGCCGGAAATTCGCCGTGCCTACGAGGATGCCAAACTTTTCAACTTCTTCGGGCCACCCCAGAAAAAAAAGCCAGCAAACTCCTCTCCCAACTCGCTCCCGCTCTCTTCGAGATGTGTCAGCGCCGGATCGGT
>JAAUTS010000164.1 GCA_012031345.1 Blastochloris sp.
AAATGTCGCCATCCTCGTGACCCTGCCTCCCCAAAACCTCACCACCTCCTTTACCCTCCACCTGATTCCAAGAACGAAGGGGATTTTTCTCACGCCAAGTCCGGAACGGGCGCTAAAGTTTTGTGGAATCAGTTGGGGGGGTATAGGGAGGCAGTCGTTAACAATTAACGCAATCACAGACTGGTCTGAGGCATTGGGTTTCCGTATTTCTGGGGGCACGGGGCTTGGTGCTGGGGGGATGGCGTCTGACAAAGACGCCCTAGTGGAGGAGGGGATCTGGCTTTGCGAGGCGGGGAAGCTGGGAGTGCGGGGCATGGGGCTTGGCGCACGGAGTGGGGGAGGAGGTAGAGGTCGGTGGGCAAAGGGGCGGCTAGGATGTCGGTTTAGTTTTTGTCCCTTTTCGCGGCCAATCATTCTGGCGGGGTTTGAGGCATCTTGACCTTCCATATCCAACAGGCATATTGATATGCATGAGGACGACGTTGATTCTTGATGAAGATCTGGTTCAAGAGGCCATGCGGCAGACGGGATTACGCGAAAAGACGGCGGTGGTTCGTCTGGGTCTGGAAGCACTGATTCAGAGGGAATCGGCCAAACGATTGGCCGCTCTGGGTGGTTCCATGCCCAAGTTGGGTGCGATCAAACGTCGTCGCAGTGAGGCATCCTGATGGTTCTGGCGGATACGTCGGTTTGGATTGGGCATTTTCGCCATTCCGATCCCCGGCTGGCCCGTGCGCTGGTCTTGGGGCAGGTTTCCATGCATCCGATGGTGATAGGGGAGTTGGCGACCGGTCATTTAAAGAACCGTGCCCGCGTCCTGACGGATCTGAAAGCTCTTCCACGGGCGAGGGAGGCGACTTTTGAGGAGTGTCTTCATTTGATCGAGGTGCAAAAACTTTCGGGCAAAGGTCTGGGTTGGAATGATGTCCAGCTTTTGGCCTCGGCCAGGATTGAGAGGCTCCCGCTCTGGACTTTGGATAAGGCATTGCAACAAGCGGCCAAGGTCTTGGGACTGGAGTTCAAGGATTGAGGTGGAGCCGCAGGCGGTCGGAGACCGCCTCATCAGGCTTCGCTCCCAATGAAGAGCAATGGCGCTGGGGCGATGGCGTGTCACAGAGAACGCCCTACAGGAGGAGGGAATCTGGCTTTGCCAGGCTACGGCGCGACGTGAGGCGGGGAAGCTAGGAGCGCGGGGCATGGGGCTTGGCGCATGGAGTGGGGGAGGAGGAGTTAGAACATAAGTTTTGTGGAAGATCTTTTAAATGGATTCGCCAGTCCGCTCCGCCATGAGTGCCCTGAGTTCATCACTCATGTAGAAACGGGCCCCGGTTCTTAAGCGATCCAACAAGGGTAGAACTTCTGGAATCAATCCTGCCTGCTTGCCTGCCATCAGCAGCCCAAGCAATCCCGAAGGTCTCAATCCTAGTCCCCTTGCCACTTTTCTCCCGGCGGCCTCATCCATAAGAATATCGATAATACCCTTTTCCAGCGCCAGAGCTAAAGCAGCCTGCTCACCACGGTCCAGTCGATTATTCTGGAGCAACTCCTCTGGAATAAGAGAAGGTCGGGCCACACGAATAAAAAGCGGAAATTGTAATCCGTGAAAGCGAGGATCGATTTGAGCCAACCGCTCAAATTCAACTCTGACTTCTTCCGGTGCCCAAACTTCCGAATGAAGCTTCTCCAATACCTCATCCATCTCCAGCCAAGAGATGTTCAGCACCACAGAGGTATCGGTAACAACAATCACCGCCTGAAAAGCTCTGGGCGGACAAGGCTGTCTTCCTCCAGCATTTCCACCGTATAGCTGGGAATGTGCCTTTGAACCAGGGCTTGATCAAAGATTCCGCGATCAACCCCGGCAATACGTGCCGCCACGCTTCTTGAGATTTCCCCCGAGGCATAAAGACCGCAGGCCAGATCAAGCCTTAACATCTCAGGCGTGAACTCCGCCAGGCAAGGATCATCAGGTAGCGTCAACGTCATGGATCTATTTTATAGTAGGTGGAGGCATAAGTCGAGGGCAGGAAATTTCAGGCAACTCATCACGATGCCGGCAAGGGGCACGAGGCTTGGAGCACGGAGTGGGGGGGGAGGAGTTTCTAGTTTCGGGTTGGAGAAGGTGGGAAAAAAGGAACTCTAACTTTCTTTTTCCTGTTAGAAATCGGTTGCTGATGTTCTCACGCTTTGTGGGGATTTGGAGAGAGGGGGAGAGTGCTTAAGAAAGACTCGTCATTTTGTGGGAAACTTGTATCCCTCTACCCATGGTTACCAATGTTGAGCCTCTTCTTCGCCTGCCGAAAAAGGAACGGATGGAAGTTGCAGAAAGGCTTTGGCTTTCTGTGGCCGATGAGCAGCGGATGTTGGTTCCTGCCAACCATAAAAATGCCATCAACGAACGTCTTACGAACTATAAGGCTGGGAAAAGTGTTCCGGTGCCCCATTCCGTCATGATGAAGCGGCTTCGTGCCCAATGAAGAGTAAGCTGGTCTTCGAACTTCCTGAAGTGGAGGCCGATCTGGGGCAGGCAATTGAGCATTACTGCTCGTGGCGGGACGACGGTCGGGAACACATCCTTCAGAAGTATGAGGAAACGATCAATTGGAGTTAGATCCCGGAAATAAATTGGGCAGTGATGTCTCGTCCTCCTCCGCATGAAGCTAGGGCGGGACAGGCTGAGAAAGCTCTACAGGAAGAGGATGATCCGCCTTCGCAAAGGCTACGGCGCGACGTGAGGCGGGGAAGCTGGGAGCATGGGGCATGGCGCGCGGAGTTTCTAGTTTCTGGTTGGAGAAGGTGGGAAAAACAACGGGAACTCGGAACTTTCTTTTTAGAAATCGGTTGCTGATGTTCTCACGGCTTGTGACTACTGAGTATGTTCTGTGGGGATTTGGGGGAGGGCTTGGGCGGGACGCCCGAGCCAGCGGGCAGGATGCCCGCGCTACGAAGAGGACACCTTCCTTTTTTGGAAGGACTTGATGGGTTGTGGATTGGGATGGAAAGCTATTGGCATGGGGGGTGGGGGTGGCTAGATTGGGGCATCTGTGAAAAATGTCATTGTTACGATTTTGGTTCTGCTGGGAGTGGGGGTGGGAGGATATTTCGGCTGGGGAGTTTGGCAGAAGAAACAGGCCCTGGAGAAGGGTTCGGCTTCGAGCGTGGAGCTGGCGGCGGTGGAGCGTCAGACCATCGAGCTGACGGTGGAGGTGGCGGGGGACATCGAACCAGCGGTGCAGGTGGAGGTGAAGTCCGAGTTGAGTGCGAAAATTTTAAAATTGCATGTGGAGCTGGGGCAGGAGGTGAAGACGGGGGATTTGTTGGTGGATCTGGACAATAAGGAGTTGTTGACGGAGAAGGCGTCGGCGGAGATCGAGATTGCCGGGACCAAGTTGGAGCTGGAGAAGGCGCGGGCGGACCATGAGCGGGATCGGCGTTTGTTTGAGCAGAAGTTGATTGCGGAGAAGAATGTGCTGGATTCGAAGGCGGCGCTGGATTTGGCGGACAATTCTTATGACAAGTCGCAGAAGCGTTTGCAGAATGTGTTGGATCGGCTGGCCAAGAGCCGGGTGTTGGCGCCGATGGGGGGAAAGATTTTGGAGTTGCCTGTGGTGGAGGGTCAGGTGGTGGTGGCGGCGGCGAGTGTGAATTCGGGGACGGCTTTGATGAAGATTGCGGATTTGCAGAAGCTGCAAATTTCGACGCATGTGAATCAGGTGGATGTGGCGAAGTTGAAGACGGGGATGAAGGTGGACTTTTCGGTGGATTCGCTGCCGGGGTTGAAGATGGAGGGGCGGATTGCGGAGATTGCGCCGACGGCGACGATCAAGAAGAACATCAAGGGCTTCACGGTGGAGGTGGCGATTGACCAGCCGGAAGGGCGTTTGCGTCCGGGGATGACGGCGGATGTGGTGGTGCCGATTGAGAAGGTGGAGAATGTGTTGGCGGTGCCGCTGGCGGCGGTGTTCACGGAAGGAGAGGAGAAGGTGGCCTTTGTCAAGGCGGAGGGGGCGGAGGCCAAGCCGGAGATGAAGGAGGTGGAGATAGGCATTTCGAACATTGATTTTGTGGAGATCAAGTCAGGGCTGAACGAGGGGGAGAAGGTGTTGTTGAGTCGTCCACGGAAAGACCGGAGTTGAGCCGGGGGCTTTTCCGAAGCGGAGGCTTGAAGAGGGATGTGTGGATCTGTTTGTAGCTGAATGTTTATGGTGGAACCAAGATCATGGCGCTGATTGAAATACGGGATGTGCACAAGATGTATCGGCTGGGTTCCCAGGAGATTCATGCCCTGAACGGGGTGACGCTGGATATTGAGACGGGGGAGTATGTGGCGATCATCGGGCCTTCAGGCAGCGGGAAGTCCACGTTGATGAACATGATCGGGTGTCTGGATGTGCCGAGCACGGGGACGCTGACTCTGGACGGGGTGGAGATATCGAAGGCGAGCAACACGAAGTTGTCGCGTTTGCGGGGGGAGAAGATCGGGTTTGTTTTTCAAAGTTTCAATTTGTTGCCGAAGTTGAATGTGATGGAGAATGTGGAGTTGCCCTTGATTTACGGGGGATGTTCGCGCAGGACCCGGCGGGAGCGGGTGGAGGCGGCGTTGGCAGCGGTGGGTTTATCGGATCGGATTCATCATCGGCCCAGTCAGTTGTCAGGGGGACAGGCGCAGCGGGTGGCGATTGCGCGGGCTTTGGTGAACCAGCCGAAGTTGATTTTGGCGGATGAACCGACGGGGGCTTTGGACTCGCACACGGGGGAGACGATCTTGGCGATGTTCCGGGACTTGCACGCGAAGGGAAATACGGTGGTGTTGATCACGCACGACCAAAAGATTGCGTTGGCGGCGGATCGGCGGATTGAGATTTTGGATGGGAATGTGGTGGGGGATCATCGGAGGGAGACGTGAACTTGTGGTTGGGAGTGGCGGAGGGGTTGCGGGAGATTTGGTCGCACAAATTCCGTTCGTTTTTGACGATGCTGGGAATCATCCTGGGGGTGGCTTCGTTGATCGCGATGTTTTCGTTAACGGCAGGGATGGCGGAAGGGGCGAGACGGACGCTGACTTTATGGGGTGGCTTGGCCAATGTGGAGGTGGTGGAGGCGACGGTGCCGGAGGAGCAGGAAGGGATCCGGGACATCAGTCCGGGGCGGACGTATCGGGACGTGATGGCGCTGCGGCAGTCGGCGAGTTTGGTGGAGTTGGTTTCGCCGGAGTTGCAGGTGCCGGGTCAGGTGATTTTGACGCGGCGAGACAAGACGGTGCCGATAGGGTGGATGCGTGGGGTGGAGCCGGAGTTTCTGGAGGTGGAGAGGCAGCGGGTGGGGCAGGGGCGGTTTTTTACGGATTTGGATTTGGAGTTGAGGAATCGGGTGATTGTGTTGGGGCCGGCGGTGGTGAAGCAGCTTTGGGCGGGAGAGAGCGGGGATCCGGTGGGGGAGAAGCTGGGGAGTGGGGGGGCACAGCTTCCGGGTGGTGGGGGTTTTCGCGAGTTCCGGGGATCGCTTCAAGGATCGGGTTTCGGTCATGCCGTTGACGACGGTGCAGGAGTTGTGGTTTGGGGTGACGATGCAGGATGGGGTGGATCAGGGGCCGGATTTGAGGTTGAACCGGATCGTGGCGAAGTTACGGGACACGGATCGTTTTGATGAGGGGATCGAGCAAATGCGGAATATTTTAAATCAGACGCATCGGGGGATTCAGGATTTTGGTTTTAACACGCGGGAGGATTGGGCGGAGAGCATTGATGACAGTGTGCGGGGAGTGCAGTTGAGCGGGGGGTTGATTGTGTTTGTAACCTTGGTGGCGGGCGGGGTGGGGATCACGAACATCATGTTGGCGAGCATCAAGGAGAGGACGCGGGAGATCGGAATCCGGCGGGCGGTGGGGGCAACGCCGCTGGGGGTGTTTGTGCAGATCACGTTGGAGGCGGTGGTTTTGTCTTTGCTGGCGGGTGTGCTGGGGCTGGGAGTGGGGTATGGGTTGGTGGAGGTGCTGAAGAAGGTGGCGTTGGAGCAACAGCAGCCGGTGTGGGAGCTGAGTTCGGTGATTTACAGTTTTGTGGCCTCAGTGTTGACGGGGCTGGCATCGGGGGTGTTGCCGGCGTGGAAGGCATCGCAGTTGCATCCGATTGAGGCGTTGCGATTTGAGTAGGGCTGGGACCAGTTATGAATTTATATCATGCCGTGGTGGAAGGGGTGAGGGATTTGTGGTCGCACAAGTTTCGTTCTTTTTTGACGGTGTTAGGGATTATTCTGGGAGTGGCCTCCTTGTTAACGATGTTTGCCATCACGAAGGGGATTTCGACTTCCTACCGCGAGCAGTTGCAGCAGAGCGGGGATTTGGAGAAGATCCGGGTGAGGGCGGATGCTCCCCCGCAGAACCAGGCGGCGATAGCGGAGATCAGTCCGGGGTTAACCTATCAGGATGCGGAGGCCTTGCGTAAGGCGGGATCGTTGCTGGAGTGGGTGTCGCCTATGGTGGAGTATCGGGGTCGGATACATTATGGGAACAAGTCGGATGGGACGCGGATTCTAGGGGTGGAGACGGATTTTTTGAAGATGGACCGTCACCGGATGTTGGGGGGGAGATTTATCACGGCGTTGGATGTGGAGCAGAAGGCACGGGTGGTGGTGCTGGGGGATCATGTGGTGGATCGGCTTTTTGGGCAGCAACGGGAGGCGGTTGTGGGGAGTTGGGTTAAGATCAACGATGTGCAGTTCCGGGTGGTGGGTGTGTTCCCGAGGTATTTGACACGGAATCAGGAGCGGGAGAAGGCGCGAGGGATTGCGGAGAGGCAGGCGGCGCGGAAGAAGGAGCGGGGTTCGCGGGGTCGGGCCTGGGGATCCTTTCAGTTGGAAGCATGATGTGGCGGTGATTCCGTTGACCACGATGCAGTCGGTGTTCAAGGCGGCGAATGTGGTGGGCGGAGTGGACCAGGGGCCTGACATTCAATTGACAGAAATTCAGGTGGGGTTGAAGAGGGTGGAGGATGCGGTGGATGGCTTGGAGTTGGTGAATAATGTGTTGTTGCAGACCCACCGGGGGTATTCAGGATTTTCAGTTGATTTATGATGATTTTTTACATAAATTTCTTTTGATATTAATTTTTTTGGGTATTAATATCTCACGCACCATCCCTTCAATTGTT
The DNA here is from genome assembly GCA_012031345.1 of Blastochloris sp. Taxonomy (GTDB): domain Bacteria; phylum Verrucomicrobiota; class Verrucomicrobiia; order Methylacidiphilales; family JAAUTS01; genus JAAUTS01. The sequence goes on from JAAUTS010000164.1 coordinate 7,149, forward strand.
TTGAAATTAGTGTCATTATATATGAATTTCATGACTTGTCTGTTCAACAAACCAAAATTAGAATAATG
>JAAUTS010000024.1 GCA_012031345.1 Blastochloris sp.
TCAATACGCGGGTGCCGACAATAAATTTGGTCGGCGCGACGCCTATCTCGTCAGTGCTTCCAATCCCATGGGCATGGATTGGACCGATCCGAATTCGCACGACGACATCGTGGCGCGCACCGACATGCATGTTCCGGTGAATCGCCCGGTCAAGCTCATGGTCAGCTCGAAGGATGTCATTCACAACTTTGCCTCGCCTCACCTGCGCGTCTCGCACGATGCCATCCCCGGCGGGATGAACCCGATCTATTTCACTGCCATCAAACAGGGACAATGGGAAATTATCTGCGGACAGCTTTGTGGCCTGGGTCACTACAGCATGAAGGGTTGGGTCTATGTGGACAGCCCGGAAGATTACGATGCCTGGGTCAAGGAGCGCCTGAAAAACAATCCTGTCCCCGCCGTGACCACACGTGTTGAGCCCTGATCCATCCCGGAAACCCAAGGCTGTCGGCGGGGCTGAGGCTTTTGCACGTCCATGATTGCCCGTTCCGAAACCAACCCTCACATCCAAGCTCTGGGCCTCTGGCTTTACTCGGTGGCCTTGGGGATTCTTCTCATGGTTCTCATCGGCGGAGCCACCCGGCTGACCGGGTCGGGGCTCTCCATCACCGAGTGGCAGCCCATCATGGGAACCATCCCGCCGCTCAGCGCGGAGGATTGGGAGACGGCTTTTGATAAATACAAACAGACGCCCCAATTCCGCATCTCCAATCCCGACATGGACATGGCCGGATTCAAGGTCATTTTTTTTTGGGAATATCTTCATCGACTCTGGGGCAGATTTCTCGGAATTCTTTTTGCGCTGCCCTTGATCGTGTTCGCGGTGAAAAAACAGATCGGCCCCGCTCTCATGCTCAAGCTGGGTCTGGCTCTCCTCCTGGGTTCTGCTCAAGGATTCCTTGGTTGGTTCATGGTGCAAAGCGGGCTGGTGGACAAACCCTGGGTCAGTCCCTACCGGCTCAGTGCCCACCTCTTACTGGCCGTGATTCTTTTCAGTTGGATCCTTTGGCTTGCTTGTGAACAAACACTGCCTGGTCGCAGCAAGCTTCTTCCTGGAGGAAAATCCGTGGCTTGGTTGCGCTGGGTGATGCCTCTGCTGTTTGCTTTGTTGCTCTTACAGATTGTCTGGGGGGGATTTATGGCGGGAGGACGCTTGGCCATGAGTTATCCGAGTTTTCCCACCCTGAACGGTCAGTGGTTGCCTCCTATGTTGTTTCAATTCGAGTCGCTCTGGCATCACCTCTGCGAGAATCCAGCGGCGGTGCATCTCATCCACCGTAGTCTCGGCACAGTGCTGGTTCTGGCCGTCATGCTGCTCTGGTGGAAAACCAGAACCTGCGGCTTCCAGGGAATTCTGGGCTGGGCCCGTCATGGGTTGTTAGGATTGGTCTGCTTTCAATTTTATCTCGGCATCATGACCGTGCTGGGTTCGGTTGGTCGGGTTCCGCTTGTTTTGGGCGTCGTCCACCAAGTGACGGCTGTGGTGCTTTTGGGTGCCTTGCTCGTGTTTTGGCACCAATCCCGTCGTCTGACTGTGGATGGATAAGTCTGGAAGTTTCCGTCACGGAGATACTTATGATTGGGGATCAGGCTGAAAGCCCTTGCTGGAGCGGGGCACTACTCTAGATTATCACGCATGGCAGGTTGTTGCAGCACCCCGATGAAGGCTCCTGGTCCAACGGATGAAATCCCGGACCGGGCCACCGCTTCACGTTGGTTGCGCCTTGGCTTGGCCGCGCTGATTGCGGCGCAAAGCATGATCTTTGGTCTGGCCATCAACGAAAGCCCGCCGGAAGGGAATGAGCGACTCGTCCTCCATGCTCTGTTGGCGGGGGCGGCGGTTTTGGTGATGATCCTGGCCGGAGGACCGCTTCTGAGCGAGGCTTGGAAGCAGCTCAGGCAAGGGAGGATCGGGTTGGAGCAAATGTTTCTCCTGGGCATCGCAGGTGCTTTTGGAGCATCCATCTATTCTTCGTTCACGGGTTTGGGGGATGTTTATTATGAAGTGGTGGCTGTTTTGGTCGCCATCCACACCCTGGGTTCCATGGTTGCCGTGAATCGGCGTCAGGCGGCTTTGAAGGCGGCGGATTCTTTGAGACATGAGTTTGATCGTTGTCAGCGTCTCAGTCCCTGCGGGAGCCAGGAGAGCATCGCAGTCCGGGACCTGAAAAAAGGGGATCGTGTGATCGTGCTCGCTGGTCAAGGGATTCCGGTGGATGGAATTATTCTGGAAGGCTCCGCTTTTGTGCAGGAAACGGCACTAACAGGGGAACCTTTCCCGGTGGTGAAACATCCGGGAGACCGGGTCTTGGCAGGCAGTCACTCCCTGGATGAAAGACTGGTGGTGGAGTCTGGTGTTTCAGGGCAGGACCGCTTCCTCGACCGTTTGTTAGGGATTGTAACCCAGGCGGGAATGAAGGAAACCGGGATTCAAAAGCAGGCGGATCGGATCATCGCCTGGTTTCTCCCCTCGGTGATGTTGGTTTCAGCGGGAACTTTTTTGGTCTGGTCCTTGCTGGGTCAATGGCAGGCCGGGTTGTTCCATGCGCTGGCTGTGTTGGTGGTGGCTTGTCCTTGTGCGATGGGACTGGCCACACCGGTGGGAATCTGGAATGCGCTCAATGCCTTGGCGCGTCGTGGTTTGGTGGTTCAAACCGGGGATTTGATCGAGAGACTGGCCGGAGTGGATACGGTGATTTTTGACAAGACCGGGACCTTGAGTGAAGAGACCCTGCAGTTGGTGGAGTTTGGAGCGTTGGAGGAAAAAGAACGTGGACGAATTCAGGGATGGTCGCGGCCATTCAGTCCCGCAGCCTGCATCCGGTGGCGCGGGCCTTTCATCAGTTGTCGCCGCAGCAAGATTCCGGTGTGGAGGTCTTGGAGATGAAGACCTTGCCAGGTCTGGGAGTGGAGGCGGTTTTGCGCGAGGGGGGAAGGACTTTTCCGGTGCGGTTGGGACATGCCGGGCTGCTGGGGTCACATCAACAGATGGAGATGACGAATTTGCGGAAGAAACTCCGGGCCTCCTCCGGGCAGGCGATGGAGCTTTGGGTTTTGCAGGAAGGAAGTCCGGTGGCGGTGGCCTTGTTGAAGGAAACCCTGCGTGATTCGGGTCGGGCCTGCATGGAAGTTTTGTCCAAGCTGGGACTGCGCGTTGAGATCATGAGCGGGGATCGCCCGGAGCGCCTGGCCTCCCTGGGTTTTCCGGGTGCCCATGCGGGTTTGTTGCCGGAAGAAAAGGCCCAGCGCATTACAGCCATGCAGCATGAGGGGCGACGGGTGCTCTTTGTCGGAGATGGAGTGAATGACGCCCCAGCCATGACGGTTGCCACCGCCAGTCTGGCTTTGGCCAGTGGGGCGGACTTGACGGGTGATGCGGCCCAAGGGCGCTTGTATGGAGGGGATTTGATGATGATTCCCTCCGCCCTGGCCCTGTCGCGACAAGTCAGCCGGGGTATTCGACGCAACCTCATCTTTGCCGGTTGCTACAATGTGTTGGGCATGACTCTGGCGGCGGCGGGGATTTTGCACCCCGTGGTGGCCGCGCTGTTGATGCTGGCCTCCAGCGTGACGGTGACCTGGCGGGCCTTGCGCTTCGGCGACAATGTGGAAAAGGCCTTGCAGGATGTCTTAAACAAATCCGAGCAGCTTGGCCGAACCATTCAACGCAGCTCTGCCCGCTCCCGCTCAGGACAACAGAGGCAGCCGAAAACGTTTGATTGGATGTTGGGTGCGCTGTTTTGGGCGCAGGGTTGGATGATTGTGTTTATGGCGGAACTCCGCGGCTGGTGGATCCTGGCGGTTCTGGCGGTTTTTTCTCCTGCTGGCCTGGGGGCTGGCGCAACTTTCCGCGGCCTGGCGCGGGCAGGCCCAGCGTCGTCTGGTGTTAGGTATGCTGGCTCTGGGGAATCTGGGTATGATGTTAGGCTGGTCGGCGGACGTTGGCTTCGGCTCGGTCGTCGCTCACGGCAGTTGCCGTTGCGGTTGCGCGCTTTCGCACATGGGCATGGGCAACTATGGTCGCCTTCCTGGATGCAGGGGGGGATGTTGCTGGCCTCTCTGCCGCTGGCCTGGGGTGCTGCCATTTTTCCGGCCTCCACTTCCCGCCGGAACTGGAAGCAAAGCAAACTGTTGCATGCCCTGGTTTGTCTGGGCGGGATGATGGCGGGGATGTGGTTGTCCGAATGGTTTTTGTTGGGAGTGACCTGGAATGAACCGCTGCTGCATTTTGCTGCCAGTTATCTGGGGATGACCACGGGGATGATTCTGGGCATGACGATCTGTTGTCAGGCCTATGTGCGTTGGGCTGGGGGAAACGAGTCATGATTCTTAGCGAGCCTCAACACCGCAAGTTGGTCAAACAACGGCAGACCCAATCCGTTTTCTGGCAGTGGGTGCATCGACTGGGTTCCCTCAAGTCAGCCGTGATTCTGATTTTAAGCATAGCCCTGGCCTGTGGCGTGGCCACGATTTATGAATCCAAATTCAACACGGCGGTGGCGCAGTATTACATCTACAACAACCCACTTTTTGCGCTGTGGTTGTTTTTTCTGTGTCTCAATCTGATTTGTTCCGCCATGACACGCTGGCCTTGGCAGCGCAAGCATCTTGGTTTTGTGGTGACACATGGGGGCATCATCATTTTGCTCATCGGAGCCGTCCTGGGTCGTAGTTTGGGTTGGGATGCCTCCGTCACCTTGAAAAAGGGTGAGGAACCCACCGGCCTGTTGGTGAGGAAAGATACCATTCTTTATCTTCAGGGTGCGGTGAGCGGAGAGGCTTATACCACGCCTTTGAACGTGGCGGTGCGTGTGCCAAGTCAGGATAAGCCGCGCTTTTTCAAAATGCCGGAGTCAGAACTCACGCTGAAAGTGGATGGATTCAGCGAAAAGCTGGTGGTGGTCAATCGTTTGGTGGAGGATCAACAGATGGGCACTCAAGCGGGATTGGCCCTGAACCTTCAGAGCAACATGATGGGTCAAACCTTGACGGTCAGCCTGCTGGCGGCTCCGAAAGAATTGTCTACCTATGATCTGTTCGGTCTGGCGCGGATTGAGTTGGTGGACAAGCTCCCGGAGGCTGCCAAATCGGAGACGAACCAAGCCAAGACCTATCGCGAAACCCACATGGTCTTTGAGCGGCATCCTGAATCGCCCGTCACTCATAATACGGGAGACAAGCTGAGTGGTTATCGGTTTTTTTTGGAAAAGAAAATGCCGGAAGAAGCCAAGAGTCAGGGAGAACCGACCTGGCAAATCAGGGCGCGCAGTCCGCGCAATCAGGAAAAAGTTTTCGCTCTGCCGGACGTGGTGGGGAAACCTTTCCCTGGCGAAGAAGAAGGCACTCAGATTCAAGTGGTGCAGGTTTGGCGGGATCTGAAGATGCAGGGAGGCAAACCCACCGAGGCCTCCGAGAACTGGAATAATCCTGCGGCCCTGGTGACGCTGAGCGGTTTTCTTGAAGCGGAAAGCAAGCCTCCGGTGCTCTATCTGAAACGCTTGGAAGGGGGGCGTGTGGCTTTCCGGGTTCTGCGCGGTGATGTTTTGGCCAAGGAAGGTGTTCTGACCAAGGATACTGCGGTGCCTTTGGGTTGGGCGGATTGGTCGGCGAAGCTGGAAGCTTCTCATGATAAAGCCCGCATCGTAGGTCAGACAGAGGAACAGCTTGGTCCTCCGGGACCCAATCAGCAAGCGGTCTCCGGCCTTTCGGTTCAGTTGCTGGATGCGCAGCAACAGGCAGGGCCCAAGGTTTGGCTGGCTTCCGGCACTTCCCGCTTGTTGCAGATCGGCGAGCAGACCGCCCGGGTGGGTTTTGGTTTAAAAACAGAACGACTTCCTTTTTTGATCTCTCTGGAAAACTTTCAGGTTCCCCGCGATCCGGGGACGGAAACACCAGCCAACTTCATCAGCTCGGTCCGCTTTCATGATCCTGACACCGGAGAGAAAATCCCCGGCCACATTGAGATGAATCATCCCGCCAGTTATCCCGGTGATTGGTGGCGCGCGTGGACGGGGTTGACCTATAAATTTTCCCAGGCGGGTTGGGATCCCAAGAATATGGATCAAACCACGCTGCAAGTCCTGCACGATCCGGGCTGGCTGGCCAAATGGGTAGGCTCCCTCTTGATCTGTGTCGGGATCACTCTGATGTTTTATTGGAAAGAACCCAAAAGAATCCGGGATAATCCGGCCACGTGATTGCTGATATATGATGATTCCAACCAAACCATTCCCGAAATTTATTTCTTGTCTGAAAAATCTTTCGACTACAGCCCGGCTTTGTCTGCTGATCCCAACCCTGCTCTGCGCCGTCCAGAGTGCCGGGGCGGAGACCTCCCCGTTCTCACTTTCTGCGTTGGAAGATGTGGCGGTGCAGGAAAATGGCCGCAACAAACCTTTACTTGTTTTGGCTATGGAAAATCTGCGGACGATTTATGGTGCCGATGTCTGGAAGGATCCTGAGACGAAACAAAAGGTCCCGGCCTTGCAGGTGATGATGGAGATGCTCTTGGAGCCTGATCCTTGGCTGTCCCGCAAAATCATCCGGGTCGATCATCTTAAATTAAAAAAGGAACTGGGGCTGGAACCTTCCGAAAAATATTTCACCTATCGTGAACTGTCCCAGAGTGATCGCCTGCAGACCTTGTTCAGCGAGGTGTTGGCATTGAGAGAAAAGGATTCGAGGGTCAAACTGGAGCCCATGCTGGAAGCAGCGCGGGGAGTGGGGGCCAAGATGGAAGTCTTTGAGCGCATGGCCACGGGTAAAGTGTGGATGGTGGTTCCGCATCCCAGCGACCCGGTTCATGGAGCATGGGTGACTCTGCCGGAAGGGAATAAATACTATCAGCCCGAACAGTTGTCCGCTGCGGTGGCTGCTTTCCGAGAGATGGCAAAAAGTTACATCAACCGCGATCAGTCCGGCTTTGATCGGGCGGTGGCGACCTTGGACGAATCTCTGCGGGGACTCTCGCCTCAAGGATATCCGTCAGCTTCGATTTTACAGTTGGAGCATGTTTACACCGTGATGCATCCTTTCCGTCTGGCTTGGTGGGCTTATGGCTTGGCCGTGGTGGTGTTGGCGCTGACCTCTCTGCGCGGGCGGGAATGGGGTTACCGGGTGGGCTGGGGTTTGGCCCTGCTGGGTTTTGCTTTGCAGTTGTCAGGCTTTGTGGCGCGGACGGTCATCTCAGGCCGGGCTCCTGTCACCAACATGTATGAAACCGTAATTTGGCTCGGCTTTGGGGTGATGTTGTTCGGATTGATTTTCGAAGCGATTTATCGTTGCCGCTATTTTCTGCTCGGGTCCGCGCCCGTGGCGGTGGCATCGCTCATTCTGGCGGACAGTCTGCCTTCCGTCTTAAACAGTGCCATTCATCCGCTGGTGCCGGTGTTGCGACATAACTTCTGGCTGACCACCCACGTTCTGACCATCACCAGCAGCTACGCCGCCATGGCCCTGGCCTTGGGCGTGGCGCATATTATTTTGGGCAAGCTGCTTTTGAAAAAAGAAGTGACGGCAGCACTGTATCAATACCTTTATCGCGCCATCCAGATCGGGGTCTTGTTGTTAGGTGTGGGCACGATCCTGGGAGGAGTCTGGGCCAACTATTCCTGGGGCCGGTTTTGGGATTGGGATCCGAAGGAGACCTGGGCCTTGATTGCCTTTCTTTGTTACGTAGCCATTCTGCATGGACGACTGGCGGGTTGGTGGGGTGGTTTTGGTTTGGCGGTGGGGGCCATCCTGGCTTTCCAAGCGGTGGTCATGGCTTGGTATGGGGTGAATTTTGTCCTCGGCCAAGGTCTGCACAGTTACGGCTTCGGTGCCGGGGGACTGGAATATGTGTTGGGCTTTACGGTGCTGGAGTTGATCTTTGTCGGAGCAGCGCTGCTGTCGAGATTCCGTGGCGGGGCTGTTCTGAGCAAGGCCTGAGCGGAAGCTTCAAGCGGGTCGTTGATACCAGAACCCGCAAAGATCCCTGTTTTTCAGGGCACCGGGCCGCAGCAGGCTCAGCATAATGAGGAAAAGGCGTCCGCTGGAATGCCAGTCCAGCTTGCGGGCGGAGGTGCGGACGGCGGCTTCTGTGATAATGCGGAAACGGAGCTTGTGTTGGCGACACCACTTTTTCAGCGATTGAGAAAAAGCCAGCTCTTCCGCCGCGTAAAAACTTTCATCAAAACCGCCCGTGTCCTGCCAGGCTTGGCGACGACAAAACAAAAAGGAACCTGCGGCCAGGGCGAGGTAGGTGGAGACCCGATTCCAGGTCTCAAGAACCAGCAGGGGAAAGAACGATTGTCCCGAGGATTCAAATTCGATCCGGGCACCGCCGCCTCCACAATCTGGATGCTGGATGCGTTGGATGAGCTGGGAAATGAGCAGGGGGGGAGACCTGGCTGTCGGCATCCACAAAACAGAGCCACTCGCCCAGGGTGGACTGGGCACCTGTGTTGCGGGCTTTGGCAATCTGGTTGTGAGGCTCAAATACCACTCTGGCTCCGGCCGCCCGAGCCAAGTCTGAGGTTGAATCGGTGGAGTTGTTGTCGCAGACGATGACTTCGTACGTTATCCCGTGGTGAGGCTTCATCGACTCATGAATGGCCGCGAGGGAATGTGGGAGTTGATCCGCCTCGTTGTAGGCAGGAAGTACAAAGCTGAGAAAAACTGAGGGCTCCGGCATGGGGTTTAATCCAGGCGGATGTTGATTTGAAGGATGATCCGTTCCAGCCTTGATGACAGGGCGGAGGGAAACCGTAAAAATATCCAGGAACAAAAAAAGCAGGCGTGATGTAGCCAGGGAGTGAGAGGCGGTTTCTTGATTGGCGTAAGGCTAAATTTTGTCGGCTGTCATTGAGGCGATCTCTGGTTAGGGACAGGCCCTGGAATTCGACGGAAACGTTGGATTGCGGGTTGATGTCGGGACGGAGACCGAGCATTTCCCGACTGGACGGGCTTAAGGAAGCGTAGGCAATCAGCCGATTGATCCTGGGGCCCACCAGATGAAGTTGTGCGGGGTCGGCATCCACAATGCGTCCGTGGACCGTTTTCCCGTTGTGAAGTTCAAGGAAAACCAGTTTGTCCGGGTCCACGCGCAGGATGTCTGCGTGGAGGGGTAGAGCGAAACAAAACAAGGCCCATGACAGGAAAGCCTTCATATGATTACCATAGAGCCAAGCCACCAAAAGACAAGAAGGGGCTTCCCAGGATGGAAAACAATCGTGTGTGCAACTTTATTGGGGTTCCTGAGTTTATAGCTTATGTTCTCCGCCATGAACCGTCAGTCCCTCCTTGTCTCGATCACGCTGTTGGCTGTTCTGGGATTTGTGTTCTGGTTCTTTTTTTTCAGGGAGACAGGCATCACCATTCGCGAAAAGAAAGTGCCCTTATCCCAAATTCTGGGGGAAATCAAACGACAGGGTGGAATCCCGGTTCATAGCAACCTGGATCCAGGCACCCTGGTTTCCATGGATGTTGAGAAGGTCACCTTGCCGGAAGCCATGGAAGTTTTGGCCGTCACCCTGGATGCGCGTTGGGCTCCCTATTTTGCTCTGGCACAGGATCAAAGTGGACTGGCCGAATTGTTGGGACACTTAGAGTCGCCCACGGGTTCCGAAGCTTTGGCCCGTTTTCAACGTCCCTTGCCGGGTCCGGTCGAGTGGGTCTTGGGAGAGTATTTGCCCAACCCGAAAAAATTGGTTTGGAGTGCCGCCGAGGCCCGTGGAAAAAATACCCTGCATGAACATCTTGAGATTATGGCTCAGGCTTCGGAAGCAGGTTATGTGGTGAAAAAAGATTGGAACCCCGCTTTGACATCTCTGAATTTAAGCGACCGAGTGGATCGGGCGGTGGGTCAACTGGCTGGTCAATTAAAGGCCCGGCATCATGCCTTCCTTTACGTGAGCCGACGATCCTGGGGTGGAGGATATGGCGCGGGAGAGGGGGGGCGTAACCTTGATGGAGAGCGTAGTTCCTCCGATTTGGAGTTGTTAGACCAAAGGATTCAACGTCGTCTGGCTGAGCTGCCCCAAGGCGAGCGTGCCGAGGCTCAGAAAAACTGGGACGAGCAGAAAAAGACCTGGGCGGAACTTCAGGCGATGAGCCCTGAAGATCGGCGTGCCCGGATGCAGGAATTGATGGAGGATCCCGTGATGCAGGAGAAGATGGAGGAAATGAACGAACTCCGCGACCGTCGCCGTTCTCCCGAGGCGCGACGCGCACGTTACCAGCGTTACATCCAACGTAAGAGCAGTCTGAAGGGGAACTCATGAGAAGGAGTGGGCGTCACGGCAAGTCGGCTCAAGGATTCACCCTGATCGAGGTGATCTGCGTGGTGGTCATTCTCGCCATTCTCATTCAACTGGCTTTCCCGGCTTACAAACGCATTCTGGACAAGGCGCACAGCGTCGCCTGTGGATCGAATTTACGCCAGTTGGGAATCGCGGTGGAACTGGCCTCTCAGGACAATGATGGGGAATTTCCCTACATTGAAAATGATCCTAACCAACCCATCTATCGTCCGGAAGATCTGCCTGCCGGGGCGCAAACCTACACTTTACTGGAAGCTTTGCAGGATTATGGAATCAAGGAAACGCATTTGCAGTGTCCTGCCGATCTGCGTCGCAACAATCGTTATGCGGAAATGGGCAGCAGCTATGAGTGGCGTCCGATGTTGGACGGCGAATCCACTCTCAGTCCCTTGATCTATGGCAGGCGTGGCATTCGCAAGGTCAGCCCCAGCCGATTCAGACTCATCATGGACACGGACCCAGTGCATCGCGGCAGACAAAACGCGGTGTATGCGGATGGTCATGTCAGGACTTACTGATAGGTGGGAAGTGGATGTGCTTGTTCCTGATTGTTGTTTGGCCGATGAAGTGTAGCTTGGCCGGGTGAAGTCTTTGCTGGATAAGAAGTTTCTGGTTCTGGTCCTTTTCCTGTTGATTTGTCTGGGTGCGGGAGCTTTGGGGGCTGTTGCCACGGCTACTTCGGTCAAGACTTGGTATGTGACCCTGAACAAACCTGCCTGGACCCCTCCGGGTGCGGTGTTCGGACCGGTCTGGACACTTTTATATTTGATGATGGGTGTCGCCGCATGGCTGGTCTGGCTGAGAAGAGAGCAAAGCTGTGTGCGTTGGCCTCTGAGAATTTTTTGGGTTCAACTTTGCCTCAACGCCGCGTGGTCCTGGATTTTCTTTGTCTGGCAGAGGCTGGATCTGGCCTTTTTCTGGATCGGCCTGCTCTGGGTGGGCGTGGGTTTGACCTCTGGCTCTTTCATGCCGTCCGGCCCATGGCCGCTCTGCTTATGCTGCCGTATTGGCTTTGGGTGAGCTTTGCTCAAATGTTGAGTTTGACGATTTGGCGGATGAATCTTGGTTGAACCGGGACAGCATCCAGAGAGATGCGCCGACGTAGAGAAACATGAGGGGGCACTGAGCGGAGCGGGGCCACTTGGCTAAGTTGATACTGAGCAGGCTGATAATCCAAAAGAGCAGCAGAGCCAGGTTGTTCCACCAGCGAGCTTGAGTGGGGGCATGGTAAAAGAGGAGACAGCAGCCCGCGGCCAGCAGCAGGTCATAATGCATCAGGTAGGGTGAACAAAAAGTCAGCAGAGCGCCGCCGAGCAGTAATTGAGGCCCAGCATGACGAAAGGGTCCGGCGGAGCCTTGACGCAGCCAGAATGCCGTGGCCATCATCAACAACAGACCGGGCAAGGTGCTGAGTGGACGAGCCCAGGGAAGCAGATCGGAGGCACCATGGGCCTGTAGATGATTAAGCAGAAACATTTTCAAGGTTTGATTCAAATGGACGACCTGATTGTGTTCACCGCTGTCCAGACGTTGTAGCACCGCCAGCCAATCGAGATGACTTTGCCAGCCGCAGAGGAGAAGACTGAGCGCGGCCCAGAACATTCCCCCCAGGACGCTGCCAATCAGCAGGCGTCCGTGCCCGAGGATCAGCATGAATAACAAAAGGAGCGGGAGGAATTGTGGTTTGTAAAAAAAACAGGACAGAACGAGTCCCCCGAGAATCGGTCGATGGCGATGCAGCAGCCAGGCGGCGGAAACGATGAGCAGCAAGCTGAGGATGCTGTTTGTCCGAGGATCAGGGTGTAGAAAAAGGAGGGCAACCCGAAGAGCAGGAGAAGAGATTCCCAATGGTTTGCCCGAGGCTTCTGCGAAGGAAAAAGATCTTCCTGGATGCGAACCAACATCAAGGTGGTGGGGGGCAGGAGCATCAAACTGAGCATCAACCACAGCAAAGCGGCTTGGAGATACTCGAGTCGGCTGAAGGCCGCACTGAACCAGGCCACCAAGGGGGGATAGACGTAGTCAAAGCCGGTGATTTTTTTTTCCTGCTCCGGATTTTGTTTTTGCTGCATCCACTGGCCCAGTCGTGAATCCTGATAGAGATCCTGCGATAAACCCTGCTGAAGCAGGGTGCCCGCGGCGTAGTGCTGTAAAAAATCGGCTGACTTCGTCTGATCCGACAGATTTTTCAAACCCGGCCCCTGAGTCCAATTGGTCAGGAGTGCCATGGAAAAGGAGGCGATGCTGACGAGGCTCAGAAAGATGAGGAAACGTCGAAACCACGTCATGGCGACAGTTTTAAGTTTTCAGCCGGGCGTTGGAAGCTAAATCTGGACAGCATGGAATGGAACATCAAAGCCAGGTCGGAGAGTTGTCAGATCACGGGGCGCGCTTTTCTGGATGAGGAATGGTTTTACACAGTGCTGAATGACACGGTCGAAGGGGTGCAGCGTCAGGATCTTTCGGAAGAGGCCTGGGCGGGCTTTCAACATTCCCCGGATGAATTGTCATTTTGGAAGTCGCAGTTCAAAGCCTCACCTGCGGCGGCGAGTGAAGCCGTGGGCAAGGAGGATGCGGAGTCCGAGTTGCGTCGTCTGCTGTCGAAACCGGAGGAGGGGGATGCCAAGGTCTGTTTCCTTTTGGCCCTACTCTTGGAACGCAAACGCATACTCAAAGCCAGAGAGCGTTACAGCAAGGACGGGCGACGTCACGTGCTTTATGAACACATGGGAACACAGGAGACCTTCATTGTCCCGGAAGTGGAATTCAAGTTGAGTGAATTGGACAGCTTACGCGATGAGTTGACCACTCAGAACAGTCGCATTTTTACCGTATCCCTGCCTGCGGAGGCGGTGGTCGAGGTGAAGACGGAGGAGTGAGTTTGTTCCTGACTGGTTCGCGGATCAGCTCCTAAGATAGCGTTGTCGGAGCGGCTCGGGAAATTTTTCAATGGCGTAGCGCAACATGGTCCGGGGCATCTCCGACCGATGTTGGTCCAGAAATTGGCGGAGAACCTTTTCGTCGCGTTTGCCTAGCTCGCGCAGCATCCAGCCGCAGGCCTTGTGCATGAGATCCTCTCGGTCCTGAAGCAACCCGGCACAGAGATTCAGTGTATCTTCAAATTGGTTCTCCCGTATCAAGGCAAAGGTGGAAACGATGGCGATTCGTCGTTCCCAGAGCAGGGGGGAGTGGGCCAATTGGTGTAGGATGCCACGGGGCTGGTCCAGCAGCCAATGGCCCAAAATGTGGTAGGCACTCAGATCCACCAAGTCCCAGTTGTTGATCCAGCGGGTGTTCTTCAGGTAGAGACTGTTGATGTATTTTTTTTGATTCAAATCACCCCTTTGATAGTGGCGCACCCAAATAAGTAGAGCCAAAAGCCGTTCCTCATGAATGCCCGAGTGTAGCATGGATTCAATCTGAGTGGGAGATAGGGCATCTCCCTGGGGAAGCAATCGACGAATCACCGGGATTTTCACGCCGATGAAAATATCTCCCTCACCATATTGTCCAGGACCGGTTTTGAAGAATGCCCTGAGCAGCCTTGCCGTTTCTGGACTGGAAGCTTGATGGAGTTTTTGGAGGAGAGCCTTGGACACATCATGAGCAAAAGGCCGGGATTCCGTCCTGCCAAGATTTTCTTTTACTCCAGGGAACAGATTGACGCTGATTGGGAACTGAAGGACTCTGTTGTTGATGCAATCGATTGATGTTCATCCCAGCCGTTATCCTGAATCCCTCACCCGGCGGATGAAGGAATCCCTGAGAAGGAGAGAAATGGATCACTCCTTTCACTACGTGAGCCATCGCCAGGCTCAACGTTGGCTAGAGCTACATCAAAAGTTTTCCGCTTCACGACGGGACCAGGAGTGTGAAGCGGTTTATGGCCGGGTTTTTGAACAAGTGGCTTTGACCATGCGGGGTCAGGCCTGTCAAGTTCTCGGCTTGGGTTGTGGTGGGGGCAGCAAGGATGCAAGATTGATCCGCTTGCTTTCGGGCCATGGGTTTCGAGTGCGTTATGTAGCGGCGGATGTGAGTCCCAGTCTGGTGCTGGGTTCCATGATCAGGGTGCAGGAAAGTGCAGGGTTATGTGTCGAAGACACACGCGGTTTGGTGGCTGATTTTATGGAAGCTGCGGGTTTGTTTTTGTATTGGCCGGAAAATGGTTCCGGGGAGGAAGTTCAAATATTCTCCTTCCTGGGGATGATGCCTAATTTCGATCCTGAGCAGGCTTTGACGTTGATTTCCGATTGGATGCAGCCTGGCGATGTCTTGGTGCTTAGTGCGAATCTGGCGCCTGGATCTGATTACAGAGCCGGCTGTGAAAAAATTTTGCCGCAGTATGACAACATTGAAACCAAATCCTGGTTGTTGACCGTGATGGAGGAATTGGGAGTCAGGGTTGGGGTGGAGGATGTGGAAGTGATTTTGGCGGAACGGGATCAAATCCTAAGAGTGGAAGCCTGGCTTCGATTTCCAGAGAGTCATCGCCTGGATTATGACGGAGAGAGCTTTGAGTTTAAGAGGGGAGAAAAATTCCGTCTCTTTTATTCCAACCGTTTCCAACCTGTGCAGATGAATCATCTGCTGGAGAAAGCAGGCTTGCGAGCCACCCAACACTGGCTCACCCCATCCGAGGAGGAGGGCGTTTGGTGCGTGGAGAAGAAAAGCTAGCTTTTACTGATAGGTGCGTAGCCTACCCCACGCACCTATCTGTAAGCGAAAAATCCCGGTCTGCTGAGTCGAAGAGTCGTATTCATTTTTCGACCATCCGCCAATTCTATTTGCCTATTGAATCCGCAGATAGGTTTGGCAAGTAGCGATTATCCCTACGCGGTGAGGAAGTCTCATGCTTAGAGCTGACCCTCGGTGATGGGTGATTTCAAAAGTCCCTTTCGATAGAAAACGCTACGAATCCGGTGATAAACACTACAAATCTGGAATTGAATGGGACCCCAAAGACCGTCTGAAAATGTTTGAACTCGCCGCGTTTTTCGATGTCGGCTTGCTTCCCCTTGTCGCTCAGTTTGCCGAAAGCAAAGACTCCAAATACGGGACTTGGATCGTAGTGCTTAGTGCGGCGGTAAAGCTGAAAACCCCCGATGTGAATGAGCTTTAACCCAACATTTTCTACGCCAATCATCGCCCAATGCGCCACTGCACGAAGGGATGAGCCGAGCAGCCGGGCCAACGCGCTCCGAGCTGGACGGGAACACGTAGAGCAGATTGGGTTTGTACTTTTTTAGACGTGCTAAGGGGACGGCTTCTTCTGCTTTATGCTTGCTTTACCGGCTTGATACTTCCATCGGTGCGGTGGGGCCGCGGTGGTGGCGATACCCAGGGGTGTGGCTGCGCCAACGTGGGGCGGCTTTCCATGTGAGGTTGAAATAACCATCGCCCGTGCGGGCGGCGTGTTCGCGCAGGATTTGCCGGTGCGTTTCTAGGACGGTGATGTGGGCCGGATCGGTGGCGAGATTGCGCAGCTCGCCGGGATCGCTGTGCAGGTCGTAGAGTTCCTCGCCGTTGCTTTCGAGGTAGTGGGTGTATTTGTGGTGCGGCGTGCGGATCATGCGGCCTGGCTCGATGGTGAAGCCCCATTCGGTGTGCCACTCGGCGGCGACGTATTCGCGGGGCGCGACGACTTCTCCCCGCAACTGGGGGAGCAGCGAAGCGCCGCCGAGTCCGGGCGGAATCGGAAGCCCGGCGTAATCGCAGAGCGTGGGAAAGAGGTCAAGCAAGGAGACCAGCCCCTCGGCCACCCGTCCGCTCCCGGCAATGCCCGGACCGGCAAAGACGAGCGGCACGCGGACGGTTTCTTCATAAAACGTGCAGTGTTTGGTCGCCATCCAACGCCCCCCCATCGAGTCGCCGTGATCAGCCATAAAGACGATCAGCGTTTCGGCGGCGTCAGCGCGGGCGTTCAGTGCTGCCAAAATGCGCCCGATCTCGGCGTCGGCCCGCGAGACGTAGTGAAGGTAAGCGCGCAAGTAATGGCGGATTTTGTGTTCGTCCCATTCCGCGATTTGGGCCTGACGATTGTGCGCGCAGCAAAGGTATTGGACCGGCAGGGGTAATCTCTCAAATTCACCCTCCGCACGGTGGAGGTTGGTCGGCAAGGCAGGCAAAGGATCGCTAATTGGCGGGATCGGATCGTGCTCGAAACGGCCAATCCAGTTGCAAATGTCGTGCGGGTTATTCAGGTCAGCCACAGCGAAAAACGGACGGCTTTCGTCGCGGGCCAGCCAGGTGATGATTTTGTTCGTCGCATCGCGATCCTGCTCGGTGTCATAGTTCACTGGCAGCGTGGGGTCGGTGGCCTCGACGGGAACGCGTGCGATCTCCGCACAGTCGAAGCCTCGCAGTGTACCCGCGTCGTGGCACTTGCCGAAATGCACCGTTTGATAACCCGCCGCGAAAAAAATCGAGCCGAGAGTCGGCACATCGCTGCTGATGGGTGTGACGGGAAACTCGCGTCCGTTCGAGAGCACCCCGGTTTGGTGCGGATAACGTCCGGTCCAGAAAGACGCCCGCGACGGCATGCAGAGGGGACAATTCGAGAACGCCGTCGCAAAGCGCGTGCCACGAGCCATCAAGGCATCGAGGTGTGGTGTGCGCGAGTCGGTATTTCCATAAGCCGAAAGGGCTTGAGCGGAAAGCTGATCGCAAATAATGAGCAGGATGTTTTTCATGGAAGGGCTTGAACGGTAATGCCACCGCGCTGGTCGGCATCGGTGGAGACGTTGAAAGAGATGCGGCGGAGTCCTGGGTTTGTCACATTCTGAGGGTCAGTTCCGACAATCCCTGTCGGGATCACCGATCGTTAACATTTAACAGAACCATTGGGAGACCTAAGTGTTTGTTTTCAGCAGCGACCTTCTTCGAGGCGTGAAGCATGGCCCGACGTGCGCGGCGGATAAAAAGTGCTTCTTTTGTTCCAGCCTGCTTACTGCGTTTAGTGGTGAGGGCTTTGATCACGGTGACATCAGATTTCTTAAGTAAGCTACATCGTTTTGCTCGGAGTTTGCGAGTAATTTAGGTGACTGAGTTTCACTGCTCCAAAAGTTCCATACATCTGTCAAAGGGAGATAATCTTCGATCAAATGAAGAATGCTTCGTGCGTGGCGACGACGAATATCTCTGGTTGGAACATGATGGCCTCCTTTTTTGACCCGTTCCTGAACCCGACTTTTCAACTATTCAGGGGACATCTCCGATGAAGACAAACCGGAGGATATACCGTCACCTTCACCAGCCTCGACAAGCTCATCCTGTAGGGCACTCTCGGTATTTCATGAAAGTATAAAGTAGTAGACTGAACCTCGGAGACTCTGCCCAACCACTTTTAAGCCAACTCCAAATAACTTCCTGGCTTGGCCAATAACAAAGCTTGTTGTATTTCTTTAATCTGTAACTGAAGCGCAGGCCAATGGGCACAAGGCAAAACAACAATTGCCAGCTTCCGGTTCTTCAAATTTTGCTGATAGCGCAAGTTTTTGTCCGTGGTCATCAACACGTCAAAGACAGCTTCTGCAGCGGCAACGAGATCACCATTGACAGTTGAGAAAAACCAGCCTGATAAGCTGTCGTAATCTCATAAGGCTCAAGATATTGCCGAAGAGGGCGGGGCACACCCTGATCAAATAAAATCTTCACGACGCTGGCAGTAGATGTGGCTCAATCAACTTAGCCACCCGCTCAACCGCAACGCGATCCACCCCCTCAAACCACTCCATAAACTGGTCAATGGTTCCACCTTGCTCCAGGTGTTCCACCAAAACCGACACCGCCACGCGAGTGCCCCGGAAAACAGGAGATCCACTGCAACGATCCGGCACAATTTCCACGTCTTCAGAAGATTCAAAGAGCATGTCCATAAAGAAACTATAACCGATAGTCCAAATCTTGACAAGAAACCGGGTTGATCTCTCCATTTGAGTCCTTGATGAACCTCCATCGGCCCGGACCAGTTCGATCTTACTCCAACAGCCTTCAAGCTTTTAGAAGACCAGCTTGGCTCGATTCCGATCTTGCCCGCCAGCGGAGTGGACGCAAACCTCAAGACTGACCTCAGGGACCCCGGGGAATATACCGTCACCTTCACCAGCCTCGACAAGCTCATCCTGTAGGGCACTCTCGGTATTTCATGAAAGTATAAAGTAGTAGACTGACCCTCGGAAGTATAAAGTAGTAGACTGACCCTCGGAATAGCTGTAGAAAGCGGCTGCAAAATGCCAAAGATTGGCGATCTACAGATGGATAGAGGGGGAATACCGGACTTGATGGACTCGAGGAATTGGACTACGATGCCTGTATGAGCTATTTGGATCGTATAACTTTTGATCCCGAACAATGCGGAGGACGCCCTTGTATCCGCAGCATGCGCATTCGCGTCAAAGATGTGTTAGAAATGCTTGCCGCAGGCGCCAGTGAGGCCGAAATCCTGGAAGACTTCCCTTACCTGGAAGCCCAAGATATCCGGGCCTGCCTGGAATTTGCCGCTGCTGAAATGGATCATTCCATTTTGAAAGTTGCCTGAACCCGGTCCACTTTCTCATCGACGCCCAACTACCGCCCCTTCTGGCCTGGGGTGCTGACAGAAATGGGCTATCCCTCTGATCATTTGGTAGACCTGGGTTACCTCATGCCAAAGATTCTGCCATCTGGGATTATTGCCTGTTGCATCACAGGGTAATCCTGACCAAGGATGATGACTTTGTTGAGAGGTTTCATCGCCAGTCTGGAGGATCTGCCATCGTCTGGCTTCGCATAGGTAATGCTTCCAATCAGGCTTTGTTGACATGGTTCCTGCCCGCTGTGCCTGCTTTGCTGAACTCCAAGACCGGGCCTAAACTCGCGAATGCAGAAACATACCAAAATGTATAAAGTAGTAGACCCTCGGAGAATCACTCTGTTCGGAAGATTTGCAGCACGGCCAGAAATTCGTGGATGTAAAAGTTATCAATCCGTTTGTCTGAGAGTCCATTAACTGGGCTAGAGCTTAAGTCGTGCGCGAGCCTGAAGAAGTGTCAGATTTTTTTACCCTTATTCTCTGTTCGCGCTTCCAAGGCATCCAGACAGTCTTGCAAATTGACGAGCTCATCATGAAGCCGAATGGCCTCCAGTCGTGCTGATTGGATCGCATCAAGACCTTTGTGCGATGGTGATTGGCTGCGAAACGCCTTTGCTGACATCTGCCGACAATAGTATTTTTTCTGATTTCAAACAAGAAATCGTACGCACTTTTACCTCGTTCATTCGCTTCCCGTGGTTGCCCTCCTAATTCAAATCGGCTAAGGTTCCTGATCTCCAACCTCTTTAAAGCAAAGAGGTTGGAGATTTTGGAGACTAGAAAAAAAGCAGTTGTTCCCCATCATGACGCTCCTCAGGAATTAAATTTCCGAGTAAAATTTTCATACGAGCATATTGTTTGTCTGTAACTTGCAGAGCCCGGACGCTTCCTTCCTTGGGCAACACTTCGTGGGTGCGTTTGAGATGCTTTTCCACGGCATCTTGCCCCTTACATATGCGGGCATAAACAGAGTATTGGAGCATGATGTAACCGTCATTCAAAAGAAAGTTACGGAATTTTGTGGCTTCCTTACGCTGCTGTGGTGCCACCACTGGAAGGTCAAAAAAAATCATCAGCACATGTAACGTGAGTCTCCATTCATGTGGGTGATTCTGGGAAGAGAAGGCGCGCTGCCTCTTTTTCCCGCAGGGCATGCTTGAGACTGTCCACCGTGGTCTCTATGGCGATCATCATGGAAACTTTTTCTTCCTGCATAATCGGCTGACACTCCATGATCTGGGCCATGGATCGTCTATGTTCCGTGGTAAATTCTTCTGAAAAAGAGGAATCTCCCAAGGTGAGGAGTGCGCGTTGATCCACCCAAGGACGGTAGGGTTCTATCAAATCATCGGCCAGATTGTAGGCATTGGTTTGACTTTCATGGTGAATGCCCAGTTGGGGAATGAATCCCGTGGCACAGAGGCAACGGGCCAGTGCAGAGCGCAGGATGGCGTAGCCGTAGTTCAACAGAGCATTGGGCAAATCATCAGTATGGCGGAGAAACGCTTGTCCTTTGAAAAGAGATCCCCAATAAGCCCGCGCAGCCCTAGCTTCGACATTGTCGGGATCGCCGGAGCGGACTTGGGAGATCATGGCCGCCAAGTAAGTCGCTTCCAATGGTGCTACTGGTTGGAGAACAGCTGCTTGTGCCTGAATTTTGAGCTCCACGATACGACTCCACAACTGTTTGCGCAAAGGAAGGGGCATTTCCATCTGTAGTGAAAGCACGTGGCCCTGTGCGTGAAAAGAAGTCCAAGGTAGGGATGACCAACAGGGGAGGTGCTTTTCATCTGTGCCCAGAACCATGACTTGAGCGGAGGAAAGTTCTGCCAATAAACGGCCACTAAGAGTGACCTCTGGTGTATCCAGAACCAAATAAGACAAATCTTCCAGAGGCAGACGAAAAGGGGGTGTTCCATCACGGAATTCCATCCTCAGGCAGCGGTGCTCCACACTTAGATGTGCGGAGCGGCTCAAGTGCAAACCGCGCCATGCCATGTGCGTTTTTCTCCCTTCACCGTGGATAAGCGACCTAATCGATCCACTGCCATTTTTTTAAAAAAGAACACCCTTGCTTAGGACTTGCAAATACCTTTGTCTCCTTATCGTTAAAACTATATCCTTCTATTTTACCTCCGCTTCTGTCGATGCCCGCATAATATCCAAGGACGACATCATCAGCCTTCCTCTTCGTGGCTTTTTTGTGTATTTCAAAGATGGAGTTTGGCCATAGGCTAAAACAAAACTCAAAAGAGGCATCGACCACGTCCCATTGATCTTCTGATTTAGCTGCCGTGATAGCTCTCATGGGGGGTAAATCATGTTGGATGTGGTAGGTATAGACAGGAACCAGGTAGTACTTTATTCCCTTACGGAAGACATCTAAGCGAACCTGATCTCCACTTACCACCATGCCATGGGGCGTTTCCCGAGCGGATTTACTGCCTTGATTAATCCAAACCTTGAGAATGGTCGTTTTACCGCATTTAGGTAAATCCGCTACTGGTCTGCCGCGATCATTCCATTCCTGAAGGGCACTTTTCAGCCAGTGATTGCGGGGAGTATGGATGTCTTTTACAGCATCTAATGAGAATTCACTGGCTTGAGCTTTCCCATTCACCAGTTGAACGAGAGAAGTGCGTTTAAAATATATTTTGCTCTCATTACCCTCTGAGTCTTTTTCCACCACCTCGCGGTAGAAGGTGTCGTTATGCAAAGATCCGCGACCACGTCGGGATTCGCGTCTGGATACAGTCATTTTTTCCAGGGCGGAAATGACACTGGACCTGAACTCGTTTCCCTCACCCCAAGGCGTAGTCATACCGCGAGGAGTTTTGCGGCTTGTTCCCTCTTGCTCCATCAACGTATAAACACGGGTCAGCTCACTAACGGCATCGAAGGCGTTTTTATTTCCCGTGTAATTTTTGGTTTGTTCCCATCGGGTTATCCACTGACGTTGCCCTTCACTCAAGCAGGCACAGATCAAGGCATCTACAGCGTGATGCCTATCTCCGAGCCGTTTCCCCTCTAAATCTTTTTTAAGCTCTTCCAGACCCCAAGACCGTCGCACCAGCGCAGTAAGGCCACCCGGCTGGACAAAGACGCGGCGGGTATAACCTTTGGCCATGGGTTCCTCTCCGGCCACGCGGTAAAGATCTTCCAGATAAGCACGAACCAGTCGGCAAATATAACGGGTGTCTTGTAGGTTCCGAGCCAGAAAATCCGCCTCTTTCTCAGCAAAATCGGTATTGAGTAAACGTAAGCGTTTCCTTTTTCGTAACGAAGGCAAGGTGTGGATGTGCCCAACAAAGGCCCTCCATTTCTCAGAGATCACGTCTCTACCCAGCCATTCATATGGGGTATGGTTGCTTTTGTCGCGGTTGGTGTCCTTATAAACTAAAACCTTGTTGTCATAACTGTTGTCATGGGAACGGCTGCGAGGAAGGATGTGATCTACTTCCAGTGCTGAACCTAAAAGTTGGTCAGGAGGAGGCAGTTTTTTGCCTGAGTAAGGGCACCAGCCAGACTGTTCCAACCATAATTCGTATCGCTCCAATTCGTCCTCTTTGATTTTTGAGGTCTCTTTACCGAGATGTGAGGAGAAAGTCTCACGATTGGCATTTTTTCGTTTGGTTCTTTCATCCAAGGCTTTGCTGATTTCATTCCGTTCATCAATCGATTTTCCCATATCACGGGCCATCTCCACGCAGATGGATCCGGGCAGTGCGCCTGTTTGATCAATTAAATGAACTACTTGCTTAATGACTTCACGAACAACCGATTGCACCACCGGGTTAACGATATTTTCCAACGAGAAATTTTGGTCTTGTGACTGATAACCCGCCTTTTCGCAAGCCTCGGTATAAACCAAGCCCCGGGCCAGATGGGTGTTCAGGGCGCGACAGGCTTTGGAAGACAGGGAAACGGCACCTGTAAACTCGTTGATAGGTAAGGTTCCTTCGTAAGCCGCATGTTTTAATTTTTCGATCAGTATTTCAGCTACACCGCGTTGTTTCATGGCATCAAACACGCCCGTTTGATTTCCTTGAGTTTCCAATGCTTCAAAAAAAGTCAGACAGAATGCGGCCTCATCTAGTGAAGCCACATCATTTTTAGTCAGGTTATCCCACATGTCCTGACCAACTGTTTTGAAGAGAATATGGGAGCCTAGAGCAGCGGTGTTTTTGTTGGATCGGGTGGCGAAACTGGACTTTTCTGGATCACTCCACTTGGTCTCCGTAGAAGCACCCGTCGCCCCTTTCCCTTTTTTAGCTTCCGCAGTAGGTAAATCCAAAAAGCGAATACTTTCCTCGAGGTTAAAAATTTCACGCAGATTTTTCCAAGTAATATCCTTCCTCAGGCCAAAATTTTGAATGAAAGAATCATACCCACCTTCTGGGGCATTCACATGCTCACTTAGTCGAATTTTGTTTCCATCGGTAAGCTGTATAGTCAGGGTGTTCAGCTTTTGGAGTGCCCGTGATAGCTCAAAGGAGTAGCAACGCTGAGCTGAACGTTTTTTCATTTTTTTCAAAAGGGCAATCACCCAATAGGTGGATTGGATCCTGCATGGGATTTTGATGCGTGAAAATCCGGATAAATCGATTTTCTAATTCCGTGGTGGCAGTGTCGTTGCCAAGCACTCGCTGTGATTTAAAAATGAGGCGAATTTCCTCCAGTAAATCGTCCCTGAGCATTGTAGCAGTGTAGCTGCCTTCCCGGTTGCGTTTGCGTTCCTCAAACTTACTATCAGATAACCACATTTCACCTATGGTGCGATAGTTCTTAAGGCGTTCATGATTGGCTCGTGTGGATTCAAGTGTCCCTCCTTCTTTGCCTTTGGCATCAGACACCAAGTCTGACTTTTTGTTGCTCTTAAATCCGCGATGCTTGGCAAGGTGGATGAGGACGGAAGAAAACTCCCAATCAGATATCTTCCGATCTAGAGCTTCGACACGACATTGCAAAGGGTTGGCTTTTTCATGCTCTTTGCGCCATGAGTCATTTTGTAAGGAGTAATCAGACGGCAAAATTCCTGTTTCTTTAAGTAGTATACGCACTTTCTGCATACGCTGAGCCCGGCGGCGGATAGTGCGACGCATGAGGCGTGCGGCGCGTCTTTCAGGATTTTTGAGTTTCACGCCTGTTTTATCATTCCTTTCAGGCACATCGAAAGCGCGAACTCCAATAAATACGATGGGGCCATCGGACGGTGGAAGTTGACCAATAAACGAGTTGTCTGTCTTAGACCATTTGATGAGGGCTTGCCCACAAGAGCCGATACCTATGTCAAGACCCAGGCTGAGATCCTCATCAATTCTTCGGGGAAAGGTTGAACTCTGTTTTGTTACAGGAGCATTAATTCCGAAAACCAACTTTGATGTAGTCATTTTGCTTGAATATATTGAAATATAGTGGAATGTTAAGCTCTGAATTAGGAGGGCAGCCACGGTAATTATGGCTAGTCCATTAGCAGAGTCACCCTACGGGAGCAATCCCGTAGGGAATCTCTTTTTAAGACCGCAGTTTATATTTTTCCTGTGTTTGACTTTCTAATTTTGTCAGTATTTAGAAGCTTATAATAAATTCCTAAAAAGTATAGTTAGTAATCCTGCAGCATATTCTGTGCAGGCTGATTAAACTGACTGATTAAGAACAAAACTACGGTTCTTACTCTTCCATATTCAAACAGTGATCGCGAACGGAGAGGGCGGGTCGGGCTTGCTCGTCGGTTTTGGCCCAGCAATCGCAAAGATGAAGAGTTTCTACACGCATGGATTATCTTTTGAGCAGATTGTTCAAGAAAGGTTAGCTTAAAAGTTCGATTTTGATTTCGAGTTGGCGGTCGATTCTTTCTTCAGGATGTAAGCGGGTGATTTCAGCACGAAGTGCTTGGCCTTGGCGCAGGAGATGGCTGACCACATGGTTGCAGTTGCGGGGAAGGTAGCCGAGCTTGCCTTGTCCCGGCAGGAAAACTTCCACCGCGTAAGGGTCGTGTGGGTTGTTGGGTTCGGCCCGAAGTTCCAAAACTTTTCCAGCCTGCAATGTTTGGGTGAACTCTTGGTAGTGATAGTAGGATAGTCCGGCCAGTCTGCAGCTTTGAAGATAACAGGATTTCGTCGCGCATTTTAAGGGCTGATCCAGTTTTGGTAAAACGACTGCCAGGCCAAGACTGAAAGTTTTAAGGAACTGTTTGCGAGATAATATCGGTCTCATGTCCCTATCATTGCTCGGAGGGTGGGACAATGGCAGTCCTACACCGGAAAAAAGTTTTGGGAAATTAGCTGCCATGGAAAGATGAGTTCCCGAATCTTGAAGGTCTTTGTTTCCCCATCACCATGCTCAAAGAGTGTTAGAATCATGCTGAGAGGCCAGAGATTGTTTGGGGAAATCTTAGAGGCGGGTGACTTTAGCGGCGGTGAGGGTGAAGCCGCTGAGGTTGATTTCCAGGGGGGTGAGTTGGAGGCTGGGGTCGGATTGGATCTCGTCGAAGAGGTCGGTGCTGACCAGGGTTTCTCCGTGGTCGGCGATGTCTTCCCCCAGTTTGGAAGCCAGGTTGACGGCGTCTCCAAAAAAATCGTGGCCGGGGATCCACAGTATCCTGCCCCGGGCCAAGCCGATGCTGACCACCACATCATCCACATCCGGCACACCGTTGTTGAGTTCCTGCAAGCGTTGATGAATTTGCAGGGCGCAATGAACGGCGTGGCGGCTGTCGGAGAAAACGGCGTAGGCGTTGTCCGCCTCGAATTTGACCAGCTCGCCCTGGTGCTCGATCAGCAGAGGGGCTACGAGGCGTTGCATGTAGCGGATTTTGCGGAGGAAAAAGAGTAGCCCGTGTTTTTGCACCTTGGCGGTGAAGCCTGCCATGTCGAGGATCAGCACGGTTTTAACCGCACCGAAACGTAGCCAGAGGTCGGACTCCAACTCTGCGCGGAGCCGGGGATCGGTGTCGTTGCAGGCGTCGAGCCGGTCAAAAAACTCCTGCATGTCATTGGGGTCAGGCATGGGTTGAGTCCTTTCGGTGGGGGAGGTCAGAGGTCGGGTTTGGGTCGTAAAAACAAAAGACGCAGACTGTTGAGCACGACGACGACGGTGCTGCCTTCGTGGGCGGCGACGCTGCCATTAGCAATCTGAAGGTAAAATTGACCGCCTCCATCACCGCTCAGATCAAATTGAATGACCGCATCAATGCCGTCGGCCTTGTCCGCCTTAAAACCGCTGACCATCGGACGACGAGGTTGTGCCATTCGCCCCAATACGCAGCAAACGACTGTTGTTGCTGAGCATTGACCAGTGTCGCCAATCCAGCCGAATAGGTCTCATCGCGCAAATGCCATGCCTGCAACCATGAGAGCTTTGCATAGGTGGT
>JAAUTS010000165.1 GCA_012031345.1 Blastochloris sp.
TAGTTTCGGGTTTCGAGTTGGGGAGGGGTCACGCGGAGTCGCGGGGGCGCGGAGGCTTGGCGACGAAGCAATCCAGTGGGCTGCGCTCGGCGGTAAGACCCGCCCTTGGGATTCACGGCCCCTGGATCACCGCGTCGCGCTGCTCCTCGTGATGACGGAGAAGGGGGGGGAAGTTTCGAGTTGCTGAAAACTGAAAACTGAAAACTGAAAACTGAAAACTGAAAACTGACTTCAAATTTTACACTTCCAACTTAAAATCGGATTGAGGGCTGGGGCTGGGGGTCTAGAATGCAGGACTGTGTTGACGAATGTTTCCGCTTATTGTTTTACGCCGATGGAGAGGCTGCCTGAGTTGCGACGGCAGCTTTTGGATTCCTGTCGGGCTTGGGGATTGAAGGGGACGATTTTGTTGAGTCCGGAGGGGATCAACCTTTTCGTGGCGGGGCCGCGCGGGGAGATCGATCGCTTGTTGGAACTGCTGCGGAGCTTGCCGGGCCTGGGGGAGTTGAGTCCTAAGTTGAGTGAAAGCGCGGAGCAACCCTTTAACCGCATGTTGGTGCGTCTGAAAAAGGAAATCATTTCGTTTGGGGTGGAAGGCATCGCCCCAGGGACGCGGACTTCGCCCAAGCTGGCTCCGCGTGAATTGAAACGCTGGTTGGATGAGGGGCGTGCCATCACGCTGCTGGATACGCGGAATGATTATGAGGTGAAGCTGGGCACCTTTGAGAACGCGGTGGTGCCCAAGATCCGTCATTTCCGACAATTTCCGGCGGCGGTGCGGGAGTTGTCGCCGGAGTTGAAGGAGCAACCCGTGGTGATGTTTTGCACGGGGGGCATCCGTTGTGAAAAGGCGGGGCCGTTGATGGAGCGAGAGGGGTTCAAGCAGGTGTATCAGTTGGAGGGGGGCATTTTAAAATATTTGAAGAGTGCGGTGGGGCGCATTTCCGGGGGGAGTGTTTTGTTTTTGACCAAAGAGTGGGGGTGGATCCCGGTCTGCAGGAAACGGACTCGGCCCTGTGTTTTCGTTGTCAGGCACCGTTGACAGCGGCAGAACAGAGGGATGAGCGGTATCGTCCTCCGGACTCCTGCCCGTATTGTTATGTGGCACCGGAGGAGTTGAGCCGGGTTTTGTTAGGCGAGCGGGAGGAGGCGTTGCGTCATGTGGCCACGCCGTTGCCGGGATCGCAGCCTTACACCAGTGTCCGGCCCTTTCTTGTTCCGGCGGAGCAGGCGGGTCGGAGCTTGCTGGAATGTCTGGTCGGCTTGTTTCCCAACCTCAGTGAGACGGAGTGGCGGGAGCGTTGCGGGTGGGAACGCTTTCGTCGGGCCAGGCCGGGGGAGGAGCGGGGTGCTGCGATGGAAATTCTGGAGGCCTCCAGCGTGGTGGAGAAGGGGCAGAGGATCGAGCAGATCTTTCCTGACCTGACCGAGCCGGAGGTGGCGGTGGATATCAGGGTTTTGTATGAGGACGAGGCGTTGGTGGTTTTGAACAAACCGGCTCCGCTGCCCATGCATCCGAGCGGGCGGTTCAATCGCAACACCTTGGAGTATCTGTTGGATCGCGCCTTCAAGCCCATCCGGCTGCGTCCGGCGCATCGGCTGGATGCGAACACGACGGGTCTGGTGATTTGTGCGAAGAATCGTCACCTGGCGGGGAAGTTGCAGCCTCAGTTTCAAGAGGGAAAGGTGCGGAAGGTGTATCTGGCGCGGATTCAGGGCGACCTGAGTGGAGCGAGTGGCGTTGTGAGGCGCCTATTTCGCCCGAGCCAGGGCCGACGGGTTCGCGCGTGGTGGATGAGCGGGCAGGTCTGCCTGCGGTGACGGAATTTCAGGTTCGTTCCTATGATGCGAGGACGGACACGAGTTGGGTGGAGGCACGTCCGCTGACCGGGCGCACCAATCAGATCCGGGTGCATCTGTGGCATTTGGGTCATCCGGTGTGCGGCGATCCGACTTATTTGGCCGGGGGGAACATCGGAACGCGACAGACCTTGGGGATTCAGGAGCCGCCGCTGGATTTGCATTGTTGGAAGATGGAGTTGGAACATCCGACGCGGAAGCAGAGGGTTTCGTTTGAAGCGGCGCCGCGCTGGGAAGGAGGCCGTTTTTAAGGGAGAAAAATGCAGGGCGTTTCTGTGAAACGCCGGAGGCGGTAGATTGGAGTTGGAGAAGAATTGAAGAGGGTCGGGCGGGACGCCCAACCCGGCGGTCAAGATGACCGCGCTACTTTGAGCGAGGAGGGAGTGGGTCGGGGGAATGAGCGCACTTGCCGAGCGGGGCTGAGGTGGTAGCGTTTGGCCTTATGTCTGGTGGACGCGAATCCGGGATCAAGAAGCCTCTTTTCATGTTAGGGGTCTTGGGTTGGAGCGTCTTGTCCAGTCTAGGCGCGGCGGAGACGCTGAAGACGATGACGCCGGAGGAGAAGCTCCGGCAGCCGGACGGGCCGCGCTGGGATGGGCTGACGATGAAGGCCTGTTATGAGCTGGCGTTGCTGCGTATGGAGTCGCTGGGGTTGAGCGAGCAGGAAGTGCGGATCGCGCAGGCGCGGTATCGGGAGGCGATTGGCAGCATCCTGCCCAGTGTGAGGGCGGTGGGGGAACAGTATTTTTTCAAGGATCGGGGAACGGATTTCGGGTCGCCTGTGGCAGGGGGTGGGTTTGGGAGCAATGATCTCACGCCGCGCCAAGCCCGGGTCAATGTGAGGGTGCCGCTGTTTTCCGGTTTGCGTGATGTGGAGACGGCGCGGGCGGCGCGGGCGGAGATTGAGGGAAATCGGCAGAGTTTGCGACGGGCGAGGCAGAATCTGTATTTGGATGTGGCGGAGTCTTATTATCAGACCTTGTCGTATGAAGAGGATTTGCAAATTCTGGCCAACGTGCGGGAGGCCTTGAACGAGAGGGTGGAGTTGTTAGAGCAGCGGGTGAAGCTGGGCAAGTCGCGGGACAGTGAGTTGTTGCAGGCGCGCAGCGCGTTGGCCCAGACCAAGGTGGACATAGAACGGACCAAGGGATTGCTGGCGGCCACGCGGGAGATGCTGGCTTTTATGATCGGGGTGCCGGTGGAGCGTTGGACCTTGAAGGATGACGCCGCGCCGCCGCCGGGCAGTCTGGAATTGGCGGAATATCTGGCCCAGGTGACCGGGAGGCCGGATCTGCTGGCGGCGGTGCAGATGGAGCGTTCCGCGCGGGCCCAGCTTTCTTCGGCCAAGGGGGAGCATTGGGGGAAGTTGTCGTTTGAGGGAAACTACACTTTTTATGATTCCGACAGTCAACGGGACGGGGATTGGTCCGGGTTTCTGAGCTTGGAGATTCCGCTGTTTGACGGGGGCAGCATTGAGGCCAGGGTGGATCAACAACGGGCCTTGTTCGCGCAGAAGAAGCTGGATTTGTCGCGCTTGGAGCGGGAGGCGGAACGGGATGTGAGGACGGCCTTCAATCAGTTTAACAGTTCCCTGGCCGAGCTGGCCCGGCTGAAGGAGGCGGTGGAGACGGCCAAACAAAATTATCAGGCGCAGAAGAGTGATTACGAGTTGAGGGTGGTGACGAATCTGGATGTGCTGAACGCGCTGCGGGATCTTTTTGGCATCATGCGCGAGGAAAGCAACGCACGGACGAATCTGCGGGTCAACCTGGTCAAACTTTATGTGGCTGCGGGGTCGAGCGGAATGCCCGGCAACCTTGATCAAAGGCATCTCTTGACCCATGTTCCGAAAATCTGATTTCTAAGAAGACACTGATTTAACCGCCAAGACGCGATGACCGCTAAGAAAGAAAAATAAATTTCTGTGTAAAAAAACTGAATATCTTCGCGATCTTTGTGTCTTTGCGGTTTGATTGCCTTTAATCAGCGGTTCCCTAATTTATCAGCATGAACTTATCCAAAATATCTGTCGAACGTCCGGTCTTTGCCTGGATGCTCATGTCTGCGCTGATTATTTTCGGGGCGATATGTTTTGGGCGTTTGGGGGTGAGTTTGTTGCCGGACGTGGAGGTGCCCAGCGTTTTTGTGCAGGTCAGTTGGCCGGGAGCGGCGCCGGAGGTGATGGAGACGGAAATTGTGGATCAGATGGAGCAGGCTCTGGTCAATGTCTCCGGCATCAAGAATTTGAACTCCACCATTTTTCAGGGGGCGGCGCAAATTGTGTTGGAGTTTGTGCCGGGCCGTAACGCGGATGCCGCGCTGCTGGAGGTGCAGACCAACATCAACCGGGTGCGCTTACCGCTGGAGGTGGAAAGACCGCTCATTTTGAAAGTGAACCCCTCCGACCAAGAAATCATGTGGATCGGGGTGAGCAGCGAAGAGTGGAGTTTGTTGGAGCTGACGGTTTATGCCGAGCGTTTTTTGCGCGACAAGTTTCAGGTTCTGCCGGGGGTGGGGCAATTGATTCTGAGCGGATTTGCCGAGAGGAATTTGCGGGTCTGGGTGGATCATGACAAGTTGGCGGAGTTGGACCTGACGATCCTGGATGTGCAGAATGCGTTGCAGACGCAGCATATCGAGCAGGCGGCGGGGATTTTGGAAAATAACCAACAAGAAATCAACGTCCGCTTGATGGGGGAGGGGCTGACCCCGGAGCAGGTTGGGGCGATTCTGATCAAGCAGCGCGGGGGTCAGCCTATTCAATTCGGAAATCCGTCTGCGGGATGTGGCCCGGGTGGAGGACGGGCTGAATGATGTGCGGTCCATTTCAAAAATCGCCGGGGTTCGCGGAGGCGGCATTGGTTTTCGCAAACAACGCGGGGCCAATTCCATCGAGGTGGCGGATGCCATCAAGCGCACCTTGGAGGAGATCCGGCCCACCTTGCCGCCGCAGGTCAAGATCGAGGTGAACTACGACGAGTCCAAGTTTACCAGGGAGGCAGTGGAGGAGACGGAGTTCACGCTGATCCTTTCCGCCGTGCTGACGGCGCTGGTCTGCTGGTTCTTTCTGGGTTCCCTGTCCAGCACCTTCAACGTGACCATGTCGATCCCGACTTCGGTTCTGGGCACTTTTATTATTCTCTATTTTTTAGGATTTACCCTGAACATGTTCAGTCTCCTGGCCTTGTCTCTGGCCATTGGGGTGGTGGTGGATGACGCGATCATGGTGTTGGAGAACATTGTGCGTCATTTGGAGATGGGAAAGACGCGACAGCAGGCGGCGCTGGATGGAGCGCGTGAAATCACGGGCCCGGCTTTGGCCTCGACTCTGGCGGTCATGGCGGTTTTTCTGCCCGTGGCCTTTTTGGAGGGAACGGTGGGACAATTTTTGTTCCAGTTCGGGGTGACCATTTCCGCTGCGGTGGGGCTGTCCTTGGTGGAAGCTTTGACGCTGACGCCCATGCGTTGTTCGCAGTTTCTGGCCATCAACCGGACCAATGTGTTGACGCGTGGGATGGATGCATTGATGTTGGGTTTGACCCGGCGTTATCAAGCAGTGTTGCCTTACTGTCTGGGGCATCGTTGGTTGATCCTGGGTCTGTTTGCGCTGGCTTTCTTGCTCAGCATGGCGGTGGGCAGTCGGGTTCCGGGTGAGTTTTCCCCGGCGCAGGATCAGGGAACTTTGTTGGTGCGTTATGAAACGCCAGTGGGATCTTCACTGGCCTACACGGAGGAGCGATTGCGGGAGGCGGAGAAGATCATCATGGCGCGACCGGAAACCCGGACCTATTTTTTGGCCGCGGGCAGTTTTTTTGACGGTAACGTAAACAGCGGGGTCATGTTTGTGGACATGAAACCCAAGGGGGAGAGAGCCCTGAGCCAACAGGAGGTCATGGAGGAGTTGAGGCCCGAGTTGGAAAAAATTCCCGACCTGAAATCTTTTTTGATCGATCTTTCCAAGGGTGGACCGGACGGAGGGCTGGGGTTCCCGATCACTTTTTCCCTGCAAGGCCCGAACCTTGATGTGCTGAGGACGGAGGCGCAGCGCTTGATGAACTGGATGAAGGAGGAGAAGCTGGCGGTGGATTTAAACACGGACTTCAAGGACGGACAGCCGGAGTTGCGAGTTTTGATCGACCGTGAAGCGGCGGCGGCACGGGGGGTGACGGTGCAATCCATCTCGGATACGGTGACGGCGGCCATCGGCGGGGTGCGGCAGGGAAAGTTCACCAACGACGATCGGCGTTATGATGTCCGCATCCGCCTGCAAGAGGATGAGCGGCAAAGGGTGGAGGATTTGAACCGGTTGACGGTGCGCAACATCCACGGGGAAATTGTTCCCATGACGGAACTCGTTAGCACGGAGTTGAAGCCGAGCCTGCAAACCATCGCCCGGCGCAATCGGGAGAGGTCGATCACCATCACGGGAAATCCGGCGCCCGGGGTGAAAGAGTCCGTGGCGTTGAGCCGGATTCGAGAACATGCCTTGAGCACATTGCCGCAGGGGTATCGTTTGGTGCCATCCCAGACTACGGAGACTTTTGAGAAATTTGGGCAGGACATGAGTTTTGCTCTGGGATTGGGGATTCTGGTGGCCTACATGATTTTGGCCGCGCAGTTCAACAGTTTTTCCCAGCCGTTCCTCATTCTTTTAGCCATGCCGTTTGCGGTGAGTGGTGCGGCACTGGCTTTGTATGGTTTTGGTCAGAGTTGGAATCTTTTCAGTGTGATTGGGTTGATGTTGCTACTGGGTATTGTGAAGAAAAATTCTATTTTATTGGTGGAATTCACGGATCAGGTGCGGAAACGGGATGGGGTCCGGCCCAATGAGGCGTTGTTGGTGGCTTGTCCGATTCGTTTGCGTCCGGTGCTGATGACCTCCTTTGCCACCATGGCGGCGGCGGTTCCCCCGGCGTTGGCCTTTGGGCCGGGGGCGGAGAGTCGGGTGCCGATGGCGCTGACGATTCTTTTCGGTTCACTGCTTTCGATGCTTTCCACGCTGTTCATTGTGCCTTGTGCCTACAGTTTGTTGGAGGGGGCGCGGGATTTTTTAAAGGGGAGGAGGGGAGGGAAAGTTTCGAAATTTCCCGTCCGTAAGGCGGGGCAAGCTGATTTCTAATTAGGGG
>JAAUTS010000166.1 GCA_012031345.1 Blastochloris sp.
GGGGGTAGATATAGCGGTCGCGATCACTCTGGGGAGTGCTCGGAGATGGGTCGTCCAGGCTGGTGACGCCTTCGATGCGTTGGGCGCGACCGAAGGAGGTGATGACGGCTCGTTCGTTTTGGTCCACGGTGAAGAGTCCCATGGCGAGGACCCGCATGACAAAGTAGGCCAGGAGGCCAAAGGCGATGCCGATGATGATCTCCAACGCGAACATGTTAGAGGTTATGGCGGTGGGGGCGGAAAAGGGCAAGTCAAAGTGGCGAGGTCACACGATTGTTACTTCGGAGCTTGATTCGTGTCGGGGGCGGGAGCGGCGGGAGGGAGGATGGGTTTGAGTTTGATTTTCCGTGGGGCTTTGGCGGGAGCGTCGGTGGGATGGAGCTTGGGGTTGCCGTGCTTTTGGATGCGGAGGAGGGGGCTTTGACCGAGGCTACGGCGGGGCTGGCTTTGGGCTGGAGTTTAAGCAGGATGGATTCGATGCGGCGCAGTTCCTCGGCGGTGAAGAGTTCGTCGTGTTGCACGGCGCAACAGTCTTCGATTTGTTCTACACGACTGGCACCGATGAGCAGACTGGTGATGCGTCGATCACGGAGAATCCAGCCCAGGGCCATGCGGGCCAGAGTTTGGCCCCGCTCCTGTGCGAGGGTGTTGAGTTCCTGCAGGACGCTGACAAGCTGGGGGGTGACCCGGTCGGACTTGAGAAAGCCGGTGACGGAGGCGGCGCGGGAGTCGGAGGGGATGCCCTTGAGATAGCGGTCGGTGAGGAGACCCTGAGCCAGGGGGCAAAAAACGATCATCCAAGGCCGGCCTCGGCGGTTTCTTCCAGGACTTTTCCCTCGATCCAACGATCCAGCATGTTGTAGCTGGATTGGTTGATGATGAGAGGGGCCTTGAGTTCGCGCATGATTTTAGCCGCTTTTTTCAGCGGC
This sequence comes from Blastochloris sp., assembly GCA_012031345.1. GTDB lineage: Bacteria > Verrucomicrobiota > Verrucomicrobiia > Methylacidiphilales > JAAUTS01 > JAAUTS01. The sequence goes on from JAAUTS010000166.1 coordinate 930, forward strand.
CTTGGCGGGGTAGCTGCTGATGCCGGCGTAGAGGGCCTTGCCTTCATGGATCATCTGAGCCAGGGCACCCATGGTTTCCTCCAGAGGCGTGTCAGGATCATGGCGGTGGGAATAAAAAATATCCACGTAATCGACCTGTAGGCGTTTGAGGGATTGGTGGAGGCTGGCGGTAAGATATTTTTTAGAGCCCCAGTCACCGTAGGGTCCGTCCCACATTTTGTAGCCGGCCTTGGTGGAGATGATGAGTTCGTCGCGGTGCCCGGCCAAGTCGCCGCGCATGAGGTGGCCGAAGTTGGTCTCGGCGGAGCCGGGAGGAGGCCCGTAGTTGTTGGCGAAGTCAAAATGGGTGATGCCGAGCTCCCAGGCGCGGAGGCTGAGATGGCGGGTTTTTTCAAAGGTTTCGAAATTGTGCCAGCCTCCGAGGGAAACGAGAGGAAGTTTGAGGCCGCTTTGGCCGCAACGGTGATAGCTCATCTGTTGATAGCGGGACATAAAGCTGTTTTAGAGCAAAGGTGGGGAGAAGCAAAGCGTCAAGTTTGCCGGGGGCCGGGCACGGAAAAGGGTTGACCCTATCGAGAGAGCGGACATTCTCTTCTCTCCCTTGAGACGAAGGGGAGATATTTTTATGAGACATACTTTATCCGTGCTGGTGGAAAACAAATTCGGAGTTTTGAACCGGATCACCAATCTTTTCAGCGGACGCGGCTTCAACATCGACACCCTGAACGTCGGTCCGACGGAAGATCCCCACACCTCCCGCATGACGATTGTGGTGGTCGGGGACGATAAAGTGCTGGATCAGGTGACCAAACAACTGAACCGTTTGGTGGAGGTCATCGAGGTGCAGGATTTCAAGGATGGCGAATACGTGGACCGCGAGCTGTTGCTGGTTAAAATCAAGGTGGATGCGAAGACGCGGGCCGAGATCATCCAGCTTTGTGATATTTTCCGCGGACGCATCGTGGATGTTCAACCCAAGAATGTGACGATTGAGATCACGGGTGATGAAAACAAATTGGGTAAATTTTTAACGCTGATGGAAAATTTCGGCGTTCAGGAGTTGACCCGCACCGGGAAGGTCGTCCTGCCCCGCAGTTGAGCCGAGTTTGAATTTTAACCAACATCAAGAAAGAAGAAAACCATGCCAGCCAAAATCTATACAGAAAAAGACGCCGATCTGGGCGTGCTGAAAAAAAGACCGTAGCCGTGATCGGCTTTGGGTCCCAGGGCCACGCCCACGCGCTTAATCTCAAGGAAAGCGGAGTCCATGTCATCATCGGACTCTACAAAGGAAGCAAATCCATCCCGGTGGCCAAGGCTCAGGGTTTTGATGTTTTTGAAACCGCAGAGGCCGTGCAGAAGGCGGACGTGATCATGATCGCGGCACCCGACACCAAGCAGCCCGCGCTGTATAAGAAAGACATCGCGCCCAACCTCAAGCCCGGCAAGACGCTGGTGTTTTCCCATGGGTTCTCCATCCATTTCAAGACAGTGGTGCCGCCCAAGAACATCAACGTGATCATGGTGGCTCCGAAAGGCCCCGGTCACACGGTGCGCCGGCAGTATCAGGAAGGCAAGGGAGTGCCGACCTTGATCGCGATCTATCAGAATCCGGGCAAGGATGCGAAAAAGATCGCGTTGGCCTGGGCCAAGGGAATTGGCGGTGCCCGTGCCGGAGTGCTCGAGACCAGCTTCAAGGAAGAGACCGAGACCGATTTGTTTGGTGAACAGGCCGTGCTTTGTGGTGGAGCCTCTGCCTTGGTGCAGGCGGGTTACGAAACCTTGGTAGAAGCCGGGTATTCCCCCGAGATGGCTTATTTCGAATGTTTGCATGAATTGAAGCTCATTTGCGACATGATGAATGAGTCCGGCATATCGGGGATGCGTTTTTCCATCTCGGAAACAGCCAAGTGGGGTGACATCACGGTTGGTCCAAAAGTGATTGATGCCGGGGTGAAGAAGCGGATGAAGTCCGCGCTGAAAGACATTCAGAATGGCAAGTTTGCCAAGGAATGGGTGCGCGAATATGAAACTGGCTACAAGAAATACAATGCTCTCTTGAAAAAAGGTGAGCAGCATCCGATTGAAAAAACCGGAGCGAAACTGCGCTCGATGATGCCCTGGATGAAGAAGCGGGACATCAAAGGTGCCCAGGCTGCTTATTGAGGGTTCAACTTAGGGTTTGCCCCGGAAGAACGCGGAGGTCGCAGGGCCTCCGCGTTTTTTCTGGATCACCCACGTTGACCCTGGCCCCGTGGACATGGACATGAATTCCAAAGTGCCGGATTTAGAGCGGTCTTATCAGGCCGCGCGTGCGGTGACGCGGCATCATGCCAAGAGTTTTTATTTTTCCTCATTCACCCTGCCTGCGCTCAAGCGTCGGCGGGCCTATGCGGTGTATGCGTTTTGTCGGCATCTGGATGATGTGGTGGACGAGGCGGAGGCGGGTGAGGTGTTGGCGGCGGTGAGGAGTTTGAAGGAAATGACGGCCCGCGTTTTTGCCCGACAAACCACGGCGCGGGATCAGGAGGAGCATCCCTGGCTGGCGGCTTTTTTGGACACAGCGCAGGAGTGTGAGATTCCCGAGAGCCATTTTCAGGATCTTTTGACGGGGGTGGAAATGGATCAGGGCAGGGTGAGGTTGCAAACCTGGGAGGAACTGGACCGTTATTGTTATCATGTGGCGGGGGTGGTGGGGTTGATGATGACGCGTGTGTTTTCGCTGGAGGATCGGAGTTACGAGCAGCAGGCGTTGAACTTGGGCACTGCGATGCAGTTGACCAATATTTTGCGTGATGTGGCGGAAGATCTGCATAAAGACCGGATTTATCTGCCCCGGACGGAGTTGGAGGAATATGGCATCACGGAAGAGATGCTGCGGGCGGGGGAGTATCCGGCGCGTTGGACTGAATTCATGCGTTTTCAGGTGGCGCGGGCACGGGATTATTACCAAGCTTCCGAACCGGGAATCCGGGCCTTGGCAGCGGACGGGTCACAGAGAACGGTTTGGTTGATGCGTCGGATTTATGCGGAGATTTTGGATGAGATTGAAAAAGTGGATTATCAGGTATTGGGGGGGAGAGTGTATGTGTCCTCCGCCCGAAAATGCATCATAGCCTTGCAGACTGTATTGGGAATTTACTAACATACGCGGATTGAAGTTGTTATGATTCGAGCTGAAAAAAACCCGTTGATGGATTCCCTTCTCTATCTTTATTTGAGGGGATCCCTGCGTCGGCATTTTGATTCGGTGGGGGTGGCGGGTCTGGAACATTTTTTGGAGAGTGGACAGGGCAAGCCGGTCATCGCCGTGGCCAATCATAGCGGATGGTGGGATGGGTTGATGGTGTTTTTTTTGACCCGCTTACGCAAGGACAAGGAGTTTTACTGCATGATGGAGGAGAAGCAGTTGCGGCATTACCCCTTTTTCACGTGGTTGGGCGCCTTTTCTGTGGATCCGAGCAATAGTGTGCGGGCGGGAGCAGCGGTGCGTTATGCCTGTAAATTATTGAGACAAAAAAGACGATGATGTGGATTTTCCCGCAGGGCACCCAAACCAGCCGCTATGAACCCATCGTCATCCGGCCCGGAGTGGAATACCTGGCCAAGCACAACAATGATGCCGTGATCCTGCCGGTGTCGTTTGCCTACGAATTTTTTCGTGAACAAAAACCCCAGGCACTGATCCGATTCGGTCGGCCCGTCCCTGCCGTGGAGATCGGCAGTGAGTGGGTGCGGCAGCAGTTGCAGGCGTTGTCGGATCAGGTGCAGGAGGATTGTCGTCAGGGAAAATGGAAGATTACCAGACCCTGCTCAAGCCCAAGCCTTCGATCAATAAGCGTTGGGAATGGTGGTGGCTGGTCTTGCAGGGCAAGGGCAAGAGTTATGAAGCCCGGAATTGATTTTCAGAGCGGGAGGGAGGCATGGTGATTTATCATCTTCTCATCACACTGCTGCTTTTGGGACTGACCTTGAATTTTTTGCTGAATCTGATTTGTTTCCGTCGATTGCGTCTGGGTTCGACGGGTTTGGCAGGTTCGGGGGAGGGGGAATTGGTTTCCGTGTTGATTCCGGCGCGCAACGAAGAGAAGCGGATCGGTCCTTGCCTGGAATCCTTGATGGGGCAAAGCCATGTGGAGATGGAGATTTTGGTTCTGGATGATCATTCCACGGATGGCACCGGACGGTTGGTGGAGGATCTGGCGCGGCGGGATGCCCGGATCAGGATTTGTCAGGGAGAGCCGCTGCCGGAGGGTTGGACGGGGAAGGGCTGGGCCTGTCAGCAGTTGGGGAAAAAGGCGCGAGGCCAGTGGCTATTGTTCACGGATGCGGACACGGTGCATGAGCCCGGAGGAGTCGCCGCCGTTTTGAGGGAGGCGCGGAGTCGGAGAGCGGCCCTGGTTTCCCTCTGGCCGCGACAACTGGCCCTGACCTGGTCGGAGCTGCTGGTCATTCCGTTTGTTCATGTGTTGCTTCTGTTTTTTTGCCGCACTGGATGCCGGGACGTTTTCGTAGTCTGGGTGCGGCCAATGGGCAGTTTCTATTTTTTAATCGTGAGGCTTATGAGACAATCCAGGGTCATGCCTCCGTGAAAGGTCATCTGGTGGATGACGTGGCGCTGGCCCGGGAACTCAAGGTGAGAGGGCTGAAGGTGTTGAATCGGGATGGCTCGAATCTGGTGCGTTGTCGCATGTATGAAAACGTGACCCAACTCTGGGAGGGGTTCACCAAAAATCTGCGGGCGGGATGTGAGGGGAGTCTGGCTGGCTTTTTATTTTTGTTTGGTCTTCAGTTGACCGTGTTGCTTTTGCCTTTTGTATTCTTGTTAGGGCTGCCCTGGTTTCCGGAGATGATGCCGTGGTTGCTGTCGCAGATTTTGCTGATTCTGGTTCTGAGGTTGATCCTGGCCTGGAAATGTGGCCAACCACTTCTCTCGGTGATCCTGCATCCTTTGGGTCAGGCCTTGGTATTGTTGATTGCGTTGAATTCCTGGAGAAAAACGGCCGGGGGCCAGGTCACCTGGAAGGGGCGTCAGTATTCCTGAGTGAGGATTGCTGTCTGGTGCAGAGGGGCCAAGAGGGAAGGATAAAGTGGAGTTCTTTTGTCCAGGATCACGGCATGACGCGGAGATCAGACGCCGTGGATGAGGCGGGCACTGATAAAGAAGCTGAGCATGAGGAGGGGGACGGCGATCAGGCGTCGGTCGAGGGCAGCTTGGTAGGGGCTGTGGAGCGGGGCCAGGCGGCAGAGGAGAAAGCTGAGGAGGAACCAACTGAGATAATTTTCCCATGGGATATAGCCGGCTTCCCAGATCCAGTAGCCTTTGATTTTCCAGGCGAAAGGTTCCATGACCCAGTCCATGGAGGTGGCGGCGAGGGCGACGAGCAGGCAGGTGGCGCGGGCGGGGAGTTTAGGCAGGAAATGGCGCGTGAGGAGGTAGAGGGGACTTAGGATATTCCACCAAGCCAGAGGGATGGCCAGGGGAAGGGTTCCGGCGAGCATGGGTCCCATGTTGGACGTGTAAACATAAGAGCCGAAGGGGAAACCGGTCAGGGTGCCCCAGGTTTCCACCAGACCGGAGAGCAGGGCGATGCATCCGAAGCTGATGGAGGTTTTCTTGAGGCCAAGCTGGGAGCTAACGGCCAGAAAGAGGTTGGCGGCAGCCAGGACGTGGAATAAAAAATCGCCCCATTGAAAACAGGTCAGAACGAAAGTTTGGAGTAGGGGTTGGCTGATCCAGGCACGAATTTGGGCGGCATCTGTTTGGAGCAGGATGCTGAGGAGACCGACTCCGGCCCAGATGAGAAACACCACCCAGAGCAGGGTTTCGAAACGCTTGGATTTGGTTGGGGAAGGAGATGATTCAGGCATGACGTTGGATGATTTTTTCCGCGACCATGCGCGCACTCAGGAGCACGAGCGGGATGCCGCCGCCGGGATGAGTGGTGCCGCCGACGAAAAACAGGTTGGGATGATCGGGGGATTGAAGGGGGGGGCGACGAAGGGCGGTGAGGGGGAGT
>JAAUTS010000167.1 GCA_012031345.1 Blastochloris sp.
GGGAGGTGTCGAGCTGTCGTAGGTGGTGATCTCGCTGCCGCCGCGCAGCGGGAACTGTCCAGGCCCATGATGCCGTTGCGTAGGGCGGGTTCGGGGTGGTCGCGGTTCATCATGCTGCTCAGGCAACGCTGGAAGATGGAAAGATTTTTTTCAACCAGAGTTTGTCTCCGCTGCGGTGGACGTAGAGCAGGGCGCAGAGGATCCAGTTGACCAGTTCCTCATGAGTCATGTGGGAGAAGCAGCCATGCAAGCCCTGCTTTTCATACGAGGACCAGTGCGGACGGGAGATGACGTTCCCGATGCCCATGTCGTGGGTGAAGCTGATGCCGCCGGGAAACTCTTTGCTTTGGCCGGGGAATCTAACTTTATCGACATAGGAATAACGTTTTACAAACCAATCGAGTTCATTTCGCACCGTCCAGGGGTTGAGTTCGAGTTCAAAGAAGACTTGATCGGCGGTCAGGTCGAAGGTATTCAGCATGCGATATTCCCCTTCGTTGACCACCCAGAAGGGTTTTTTCTGACAATCCAGCAGTTGCGTGGAGCCGTAATAACTATGGACGGCGTGGGCCAACTGCCATTGTTGTTCGGGGCTGAGTTTGGATTTTTGCAGGGAGAGGTCGGCCAGGCGGGCTTGAGTGAAGACGCTGCTGCTTTGTGCGAGGGCGTAGCGGGCCACTTCTTCAATGGATGAAAAAAAGCGGTTGTAGAAATACGTGCTGGGCAGGCCGGAGGTGGCTGTGCCGTTGCGATAGAAACAAAGGGCGAAACGGAAACTTTTCTTTTGCCCGGCGGGAATCTGCGCGGTCAAGGCCGCCACCCCTCCGAGGCCGAAGGGGATTTCGTCCTCCAGTTCGGGGTTCAGAATACGGTCCACGGTGAAGGCCTGGTAGGCTTTGAGTCCTTTATCCCGGCTGGCCAGCGCGGTGGCCGTGCCCTGCCCAATGCCGATCATGTCGCCCGGACCATGGAAGTGGCGCATGTTGGCGTAGGGATCCGAACCTTGGTAGCCGAAAAAGGCGCGACGCGGAAGTTTCCCCTCCCGATTGTCGATGGTCAACTCAGCCCAAACTGCGGGGACCAGAGCGGCCTTGAGTGAGGAACTGCTGCTGCGGGAGGATTCGGGATCGGGCACGGAGCGGTATTGGGTGATAATGCGGAACTCCAGGTCCCCGGCCTGCCAGGTATCGGTGGCCAGTCCGAGCCGACGGGTGATGGCTTGCGGGGCAAAGGGCAGCAGGACGGCGCGCTGTTTCTCCGCTGCATTTTGGTCATAACGGCGGCTGGGATCCTCCGTGCCGGCGAAAAAAGGCAGTGCTTCAAAGCAGGTGCCGTCGCGACTCTGCACGCCGATGTAGAGGGAGTCGTTGGCCGGGCGTCCGAGCTCCAGCCCGAAGCCCCCCTTCGCTCCGGGATAACCCAGGGTGAAGCTGGCGAAGCTGCCGATGGGAGAATGTTGAACATTGTAGAAGGGGGTATGGGCAATGGACATAATCCCGGAATTTATACGGAGAGAAGTCTCCGAGTCCATTCAGGAAAATTCAGCGGGACTCTCCCGCTATGTGCTAAAGAAGTTCCTTGAGTTGCGCCACGCTCAAGGTGTTGATCACATCTTCTTTTCTCAACCACCCTTTGCGGGCGATTTGGGCGCCGAGTTTCAGGTTCCCAATCTGGCGCACGGAATGGGCGTCGGGGTTGATGACACATTTCACACCGAGATCCCGCGCCTGCCGCCACCAACGCCAATCCAGATCCAAACGGTAGGGGCTGGCGTTGAGTTCGATCCAGGTCCCGGTTTCCGCCGCCGCTTTTAAAATTTCCGGAATGTTGAGGGCATAACTTTCCCGCTCCAGCAAGAGACGTCCGGTCAGGTGGGCAATCATGTGAACATGGGGATTCTCCATGGCCGCACGGATGCGCTTGGTCATGTCTTTTTCGCTCAAGGTGAACGAGGAATGCACGGAGGCCACGACGTAATCCAGTTGTTCCAGAACCGCGTCCTCGTAATCGAGCGTGCCGTTTTTGAGAATGTCGCACTCCACTCCGGCGAAGAGATGAAGTTCATCCAGCTCTTTGTTTAATTTGCGGATTTCCTCCACTTGGGCCAGAAGCCTGACTTCATCCAGTCCCTTGGCCTGCACGGAAGATTTGGAGTGGTCGGCAATTCCGAAATAATCCAGTCCGATGGATGCGGCGGCCTCCGCCATTTCGCGCAGGGTGTTTTTCCCGTCGCTGGCCGTGGTGTGGTTGTGGAAGCAGCCTTTCAAATCCGTCCATTCCAACAAGCGCGGCAAGGTCCCTTGTTCCGCCGCCTCGATTTCGCCCAGGTTTTCCCGGAGTTCAGGGGGAATGAAGTCCAGGCCCAACTCCTGGTAAAGGGACGATTCGGTTGGGAATTTCTGATTGTTGATTTCTGATTTGGAATGGTCCGAGCTTAGGCCGTATTCGCTCAGCTTCAGACCTTGGGCGATGGCACGTTGGCGCAGGGCGACGTTGTGTTCCTTGCTGCCCGTGAAGTGAAGCAGGGCCGGAACGAACTGGGCGTCCTCCACCAGCCGCAGGTCGCACTGAAAACCGCCCCGGAGCAGAATGCTGGATTTGGTAGGGCCCTGGCTGAGGATGCGTTCGGTGTCGGGATGTGCCACAAAGTCGGCCATGAGGGCTTCGGGATTTTTCGAGGAGCCGACCAGGTCAATGTCCTTGATCACTTCCTTACCGCGCCGGACGCTGCCAGCCAGGCTCAGACGTAGGATGTCGGGATGTCCGCGCAACCAGTCGTGCAGGTCTTCGGCCAGAGCCAGGGCAGAGTCGTAACGGTGCAGCCCGGCGTAGTTTTGGCGTTGTTCGATTCCGGCCAGCAAATTGGCGGCGGTTTTTTCTCCCATGCCGGCCAATCCGGCAACGCGACCGTCCCGGCAGGCAGCTTGCAATTTTTCCAAGGTATCAATTTCCAGCTTCTCGTGGAGCAGCTTCAATTTTTTCGGCCCGAGACCGGGAATCGTCATCAACTCCAAAAGTCCGGCCGGGAGAGAGGCTTTAAGTTGCTCGTAATATGGCAGGGAACCCGTTTCCACCAGCGTGGTGATTTTTTCCTGCAAGGCCTCGCCGATCCCTTTGAGTTCGCCCAGGCGTTTTCCCTTCACCACGACGCTGAGATCTTCGGAAAGATTGAGCAAGGTGCGGGCCCCGTTGAAATAAGCGCGGGTCTTGAAAGGATTCTCTCCCTTCAACTCCAGCAAGAGCCCGATTTCCTCCAAAATAGCAGCGACATCGTCTTTGGTCATGGGGAGTGAGTATTCACGATGAAAACAGAAGGACACGGAGATTTTTAACTGGATCACTCAAGGTGACGTAATGGATTTTAGGTGTGTGAATCGACTCATTATGTTGGAATTATATCCTACTCTATCGAGCTCCATTCCCCATGAAAAAAGCCGGACAATCCAGTCGCGACATGCAACAGGGCAGGTGCTCGCTTCGGAAGTTTGCTTGTCTTTTTGGGCTTGGTGTCATGCTGATCGTGATTTGTATCTTGTTGATGGGACTTCGCTTTGGAGGCGTGGCCAGTATCCTCATTACCTTGGGCTGTATCTTGGTGATGAAGTTTATTAAAGTTGATCTGGGCAGAGACATTGATTTCCTGATCAAACGCGAGGGCCATGCCTCCCGAGGGGCGGCAGCCGAAGAGAAAATAGGCGAACTGCTCGACTCCCTTGATCCCGCCCGTTTTCAGGTTTTTCACGATGTGGTGCTAGGCTACGGCAACATCGACCATCTCGTCGTTCGACGCGACGGCGCTCTCTTCGTCATCGAAACCAAATCCCACTACGGCACCATCACCCATGACGGACACGAGTTGCTCCGCGATGGCTATGCTTTGGAAAAGGACTTCATCAAGCAAACCCTCAAAAACGTCCTGACCCTCCGCAGCCATGTTCAAGACTATGCCGAACGAGAAATCTGGGTGAACGGTGTGCTGTGTTTTACCCAAGGCTTTGTCAAGGTGCGTAAGCCCGTCCAAGGTATCCAGCTTCTTCCCGGAAAATGGCTTCTGAATCATTTGCAGGAGGGCCAAGCCAAAGCCGCCAACGCAGAGATCGCCGACTGGCTTTGGGAAAATGTCGCAACCCTCGTGACCCTGCCTCCCAAAACCTCACCACCTCCCTTACCCTCCACCTGATTCCAAGAACGAAGGGGATTCTTCTCACGCCAAGTCCGCGACGGGTGCTAAGGATTTCTCAAGGCTTCACTTCCAATCCCGCAGCCTTGGCTAATTCGCGCTGCCGTTTGTCAAAAGACAGAAAATGTTTGGCCCCGGCCAGCAAGGCCGCCGCCACATGAAGCGTATCCGCCGACCGGCACCCGAGCTTCTCGGCATGGGCCGCACTGAGTTGTTCCGCTTTGCGCAGAGCCTCCGTCCACGGCAACGGAACGTGAACCAGAAGGCCTTCCGAAAGATCTTCCTCGATTTGTCGTAACGCCGATTTCCGTCTGTCTGGATCAATCTGTCCTCGCCATACTTGCAAGCGGAGACCATTACTTACTTCCAGACGATGCAACGGATTAAAAGGGAGGAGGGAGGGGTGCCGTGAGATAAAGCGGCCGGCGTCCTTGGTGTTCCCATCCTCGACATTCAAGGACAGAAGAAAGGAAGAATCCGCATAGGTCTGCAGCGGAGTCACAGCCCGCCTCTTATCTCGTCATACAGATCCTGCGTTTCCTGCTTGGTCAAGGGACGGTTGGCAGAAATCGGAGGTCTGGACTTGATCCTTGTCGCCCAATTCGGCTTGGATTTTTTCTCCTTCTGTGCTGGGGCCAAAGTGGCAAAGGCCGATCCATTGCGCGTGATGGTCACCCGCTCGCCATCTTCAATCCACTTCGCCACGTCGGCAAAACGGTTGCGCAAGTCGCGCACCGTCGCCGTCCTTTGATCCTGGGTGGGAGCCGACATGTGATACAAAGAGTGTATCCCTACTGTGCTTCTGTCAAGTTCCAACATCCATGTAGGACGCGGAGGTTGTCTGGCTTCTCAAAGCAAAGCGGCCTGTCCTCTGACTTCAGATGTCGAACCTCTACCCGCCCCTTACCCAATCGCATGCTCATCAAAAGCATTGAGAATTGAGAGTCGAGCCCCTCAAATGATTTGTGGATCGCCGCCGCCGCCCTGGCCGAAGGCATCCCTTTGGTGACCAATAACGCCGCCCATTTCAGCCGTGTGCCTGGGTTGATGGTGCTTGGTTATTGAAGACCCGTGGTCTTTGAGCCCAGACAACTTCTGCAAATATTTAACGGGCTGACCCCGTGGGCTAAGATATTGACAGGATACGCCAATGGCGTAGTTTAAATTAATGGTCTTCGTTGAACTGCCTTCTTTTACCAAAGAGGTATTAAGACTTTTGGAGGATGAAAGTTATGCGGATCTGCAAATGGCGCTGGTATCCCGTCCTGATGCGGGAAATCTGATCCCTAAGGGAGGTGGCCTGAGAAAGATCCGTTGGAAGGCCAAGGGGAGAGCAAAAGTGGGGGAGTCAGGATTATTTACTACTGGTGGGCATCCGAAGACCAGGTGTTGATGGTCGATATTTACCCGAAGAATGAAAAAGAGAATTTAAGCGGTGCAGAACTCAAAGAATTGAAGAATGAACTGGAGGAGTGGCTCAATGAAAACAAAGAATGAATTGCGGGACGTATTGAGGGGAAAGCTGGCTCCCGGACGGGTATGGAGTATGGTTCGTCAGCCTGACGGCAGCGTCGTGCGGAAAAAGACGGGCACTGAAAGCTATCGGAAAAAGCGGGAGCAGGAATGGAACAAGCGCCAGGCCACCGAAGCCCGGAGCAGTCTCGGGCTGTCCCAGAATGATTTTGCCAGGTTGATGGGAGTGAGTGTCGACACGCTACAGAATTGGGAACAGGGCCGCCGCAAACCTGCGGGTGCGGCCCGGGTCCTCCTTCGTATTGCCGCTAAGCACCCTGAAGCGGTTTTGGAAGTGGTTTAATAGACCCAGTAGCATGTGGAGTCCCCCCCCTCGATCTCGACAGGGGAACAGAGCGAGGATAGAGTCAAAAGATGAGCAAAGCCGAAATCCTGGCCGAACTGCCTAAACTCTCATCGCAGGATCGATTCGATATTCTCGATCAACTCTGGCAACTTGAGGAGTCTGCCGGTCCTACGGCCATCGAAAAAACAGTGCTGGATCAAGCCCAAGCCGACTACGAATCCAATCCTGCTGCAGGCCAGCCTTGGTCTGAGGTTCAGAACCGTCTGCGGAATCGTGCGTGAAATGGGTTGTCTTCATCTTGGTTCAGGTTGAGAAGGATTTGGAGGCTGCGCGGGATTGGTACGACAAAATCGATACGGAACTTGGCGACAGCTTTTTAGATGAGTTAGCCAAGGCGATAGCTTTACTCGAGAACGATCCTGAGCGAAAAGGGCTCTACTACCGTAAATTTCGCCGTATCTTGCTTAAACGCTTCCCGTACAAGTTATTCTACCAGATCATTCAGCATCGGGTGATTGTTTTCCGTGTGCTCCATGCAAAACAATGTCATGAGAAATTAAAATGATCGGGATCTCTGATCTAGCACTTTTTACTACTGCCGTGTTTCGATGTATAATGTAGTAGCTGACCCTCGGTCACCCTCGGGACCCGTCGCCGTCCTTTGATCCTGAGTGAGAGCTGCCATGTGATACAAAGAGTGTATCCCTGCTGTGCTTCTGTCAAGTTCCAACATCCATGTAGGACGTGGAGGTTGTCTGGCTTCTCAAAGCAAAGCGGCCTGTTCTCTGACTTCAGATGTCGAACCTCTACCCGCCCCTTACCCAATCGCATGCTCATCAAAAGCATTGAGAATTGAGAGTCGACA
>JAAUTS010000168.1 GCA_012031345.1 Blastochloris sp.
AAGATCACGTGGAGCATGACAAACCTTTTTTTGCAGAGCCAGGGTGAGGTTGTAATTGGCGTGGATGATGGAGTCGGGACGGTGTATCTCCAACCACTGAAAAAAAATCGGCCAGGGCAATCCGGGTTTGGTGTCTTTGGAAATCAGAGGTGGAATCTGAGCACTTTTTTTTAAGAGATTGTTGGCCATGGTGATAGGCGCATTCCCAGTTTCTTTGGGTGGATCGGTTGCTATACCAACCCAGAACCAGGCCGGGCCTCTGGTAGCCAGCTTTTTTCAAATGACGCAGGGCCAGACGCATGCCCGACAGAGTATCCGAAGCCACCCTGGTCAAATGGGGACGCACGAGGCTGAAGCCATGGGTCACCGATGAAAAATGTTTCCAGTCGAGGGAAAGGTGTCCCCAGTTCAATCGCGGAATGATCAGTCCGCAAATACCCCGTGCCCTTAATATCGCAGTCATTCTTTGGGAACTCATGCCGGGGGCCTTGAGAAAAAAATGGTCCAGCCCAAAACCCAATTCCTGCGATCGTTCCTCAATCCCCGGTGAAAAGTGATAACTGCTGGACTCTTCCGGGCTGCGATGGTTGTGCAGCACGGCCAGGGTGTTGCCACGTGGAGTGGTGAGACCGCGACTCCTGCGCTGGGCCATGAGGGTGGAGACCAAAGGGTTGGGACGGTAATTCAAATTCCGCGCCATGTCCTCCACTTTCTGACGGGTGGCTTCGGTCACACCCAAGTCCCCGCGCAAGGCACGGGAAACTGTCATGGTGGAAAGGCCGAGAGCCTGGGCCACATCCCGCATACGAGATTGCGAAGCGGAGGGAGGAGGATTTTTCATAGTTACGATTAACAAAGCATACACCTTGTCCATTCATAATTGGCAATGATATTTTTATTTTCATGAAAAACAATCGTTGTGGACTTTGGGTAAATCTCTGGTGCTTGGGTTGGTTTCGCTCGGAACCGTCTCCACAAGCTCGGCTCAACTTATCTGGACAGGGGATCAGGATTTTATCTGGTCCACGAACAATGCGGGAAACACCAACTGGGACACCAACACTCTGCCTGCAAGCACGGATACTGTTCAATTTGGGGCGACCGCGCCCGGCACCATCACTCTCGGTGGGGCAAACAGGACGGTTGCGGGGATCCAGTTTCTAAGCACTGCCACGACGGCTTTCACGCTGAACACGGGTTCGAACAGGGTGATTATCAATAGTACTGCAGGCGTCGTGGTGCAAGCCGGATCTGCCAATCACTTCATCAATGCCACGGGAACTGACATAGCACTTCAGGTTGCTTCCACCACCAACACCAGCTTCGATATTGCCGCGGGCACTCAGCTTACGATTTCAAGGGTTGATTTTAATAATCGCGGGATTACGAAGTTGGGAGATGGCATTTTGACCGTCAATCCGAATACAAGCATCGCCTCTAATTTAGCGGTAAATGCCGGCACGCTCGAACTCACTGGTAATTTGGGTAACGGTGGCACCTCGGGTTCGGGTGGATTGACTGGCAGTGGAACGATCACGGCATCAGGTGGCACTAGAACCCTCCATGTTTTGGGTCGAGGCACTCCACTCGATTCGACCTTTTCCGGCAGCATTCAGAGCACAATCAATTTGGTGAAAGGCAGAACAGAGCAGAATGATACGGGCACTCTGACTTTAACCGGGACCAATACCTACAGCGGAACGACGATCGCGCGCACCGGGACGATTAGAGTCATGGGGACACACACGGGTGGAGACAACTATTCTATCAATGGCCACACGACGGCTACCACGGCCAGCGGAGTCCTTGCCGGAACAGGCACCATCGTTCTGGCGGACAATACCAAAACTTTTTCCATTGGGGACGGAGACGTTGATGGCTCCAGCGGGGTGCTTTATCCAGGGGCGGATAATACCGATACTGGAGTCTTAACTTTGGGCAGCTCCGGCATCAATACATCGGTCAATTTTAATACGGACGGGATTCTTCGCCTGGACATTGGAGCTTCCGGCAACTCGGATCGGGTGAATATTTTTGGCAATCTTGACCTGAGCAACAGCGGGGATACGCTAGAGTTACTTAGTCTGGCCGGGGCATGGGGTGGCAGCACCTACACCATCGCCACCTTCACTGGCACCCTCTCCGGAACGTTCAATAATGTGATCGGGTTGGATAGCGGTTATGTGGTGAATTACCTTGGCAACAGCATCACCTTATCGGCCATCCCTGAACCCAGCACTTACCTTCTACTGGGCGGTGGTTTGGCCATGATTTATCTCTTGCGCCGCCGCACCAAGGCTTGAGGTTTGACGACCAAAATCTGACGGGCCGCCCCTTGAGTGCGGCCTGCTGGTTGCTGCGGTCACTAACGGGCATATTCACCAATAACTTCCGCCTTTTGTAAGTCAAACGAGCGGACTTCTCTGTAGGCAGTCTTTATTGTTCAAGGGTTAAAAATAGAAAATTTCCATGGCCCAAAAACGCCTCATTATAAGTCTTACTGATTTAGTCTCTCAGTAAACTCTACCACACGCATGCTGACTATGAAAAACTGTGTAAGCCCTCTAATTCTCACTTTCTTCCTCGTCCTTGGTGTTCTTATTTTCTACGGTGACAATAAGTTGTTCGCTTCCGGCCAGTCTCCCAAGACAAATGACATCATCCGTTTCCCCGCCTCTGCCAATGTGATCAACATCGTGGAAACCTACGGGGTCGATAACACGGGCAAAACGGATGTCACCGCCAAGCTTAATGAAATCTGGCAATCCTTCCGCAAACAACCGGTCACGCTCTATTTTCCCAAGGGCACCTATCTGGTCTCCGGAATGGTGCGCGGATTCCACGATACCAAGCGGGGCCAGGGCCAATACAAGGCCGGCCCCTACCTTGTGGGCGAAAGCCGCACGGAAACCATCATCCGCTTGAAAGACGGAACCTGGTCAAACGATCCTTTTCCCAGGCTCGATGAGCTGCCCCAGGAACTGGACAACCACGTGGTGGTGCATACCGGGGACTCCACCAACACCACGTTTTATCAAGTCATTTCCAACCTCACCATCAACACCGGACGCAACAACGCCGGGGCTATCGGCCTCGTTTACATCACAAGCAACAGCGGGCATGTCGCCAATGTGGATATCATTTCCGAGGATGGGCAGGGTGCCGCTGGTGTCGCCCTCATCGGGCAGGAAAACGGCCCCGGCATGTTACGCGAATATGAATATCCGGGGCTTCCGTCGTGGCATCTATGTCAGCACGTATTATCAAATGGTTCTGGCTGACATCCACGTGGAGTCCTCCGGTCCCGCCTTGATCAACCGAGGTCGCTTGGTGCTGGAAGACCTGAACGCCACCATCACGAACCCTGGTCCAGCCATTCTCAGTAACAAATGGCTGACCTTGGTCGGCGCAAAACTCACCGGCAGCGGCGCTGCTGCCATCGAAAATAGCGGACCTTTGTATGCCCGAAATGTGGAAACCACGGGATTCGAGAAAGCTCTCGCTGTCAAAGAGGGACAAACTCCGGCCCCGGACGGACAGGAAATCGTTGAATATATCGCTGGTCCCGCCTCCGGTGCCTTCAAGGCCCGCCCCCAATCGCTCGGATTGGAGATCAAGAAGACACCCGTTGTCCCATGGGAAAACGATCCGTCCAAATGGATCAGCCCGCAGGAACATAAAACTGCGGAAACCACTTGGTCGCAGGCCATGCAAGCCGCCATCGATACCCCCGGTAAAACCCACCTCGCCCTACCTTTTACCAAGGACGAGCCCGAACGGATGAATCTCGATGCCCCCATCCGCATCCGGGGCGATATCGCGCGGGTTCATGGGACTGTGCATCGCTTCCATCCGCAGACCGATCCCAAGAGCCTCATTATTATTGAGGACGGCAGTGCTCCGGTAGTTGTTCTCGAAAACATGCTTAACACCCCCGGGATCATCATCCGCACCAACCGCACCGTCATTCTCGACAGCGTGCATCTGCTCAGGCCAAAGCCAGGCTTCGCAGGCGACATCATTCTTGAGGGCTCGGGTAATGTGTTTCTCAACTCAATATCCGCCAACATCATCGTCCGCAACGCTGCCAGCCGCATCTTCGCGCGTCAGTTCAACCATGAACCCGTATCTCTCGCCGTGGATATTCCTTTTGGTAAAATGTGGATCCTCGGCTGGAAATCGGAAAACCTCGGTCCGCGGGCGGAAGTTGGACCTGAGGGCAGCCTCGAAATCCTTGGCTTCAACTCCTCGGAAGTTGGTAAAAATAAAGACCTCAACCCGGCCTTTGTCGTGAACGACGGCAAGTTCTCCGTGGTGAACACCGAACAACACGGCACGACCATTCACAACGAACTGGTCCGCGAAACCCGCAAGGGCGTGACCCGCAACTTCACCATCAAAGATAGCCCTCAAGGCAGGGACTGCTACCTTTACTCAGGCTATTAAACTTCCTGTGCCGTAGTCCGGAGTTGGAGCTAGATGCCTTGTCTGTGCGTGGCAAAAGCGCGGAGTCATACTCTACGACCCATCCTTGCTGTTACAGAATCACACTGTCGAATTCGTGATTCCAACCATGGTACATCTATCCCCACAAAACGGGTCAGAGCCTTGGTCTGCGGGCTAACGGTTTTTGTGTCCATCAGCGACGAAACTCGAGTGACTCCGTCGCCAGGCGTCCGGACTGGTTCCCGTGACACGTCGGAAGGCTTCGCACAGGCGCTGGGGTTCCCGGAAGCCGCAGCGGTCGGCGATTTCCGCAACCCCCAAGTCGGTGTGGAGTAGATAATCTTTTGCCTTGGACAGACGCACGCGTTGGATTTCGGTGTGCGGCGTGGTGTTAAGGTATTGGCGAAAGAGTTTCCAGAAGTCGCCGCAAAACTTCCGCCGCAGCCGCCACGCTCTCCACGTCCAGTTGTTCGGGTTGGGTATTCCCAATGGCCGTCAGTGCGGCACGTAGTCTGAGTTCACTAACCGCCATAGCTTCGGAGGATCGGCGAGACACCACTTGATAACGCTGCAAGATTTCGTGGTAAGGTTTGGCCTTTGGTTATTTGAAACGTTTCTCCGCCAAATGCGCCGCCGAGCTCCCTGCTTCCCTGCCGAAGATATCGACCGAACTCATGGGTGGTCAGGCTACCGAACAGAGCATCTCGTCGTTGCCCACGGCAAGACCGCAATGTCGTCCGGGACGCGAATACCGAACTGCGGACACGCCGCGAGCAGGTGAAAGCTAGCGGGATGCCGACTGCAAAGTATGCCACAGGGTTTGGGAAGCTTTTTCAACCACGATTTCAGTCGGTGCGTTGTATCACGGTCTGCGGGCAATCGGGGACTCATCTCATGGGCATCAAAATAGCCAAAAGGTGACAATCCGGCATCGACCAAGTATTCACAAAAACCGGCCCACCGCTCGGCGGAATACCCGTTGTGGTTGAATAACGCTCCAAAAAGCCAGCAGCATGTTTAAATTCACGCCCCAGGAAAACCTGTGTCACGCCTCGCTCGATCCCGCGATTATCGAAAACCAAACGATCGCCTCTGACCATGGTGGGATTCCCAATGGGTCCGATCCAAAGCACTTGGTTTCGACGCTTGAACAGCAAAGGGATCGCGTTGACATGATCCGGCCATGCTGAATGGCGGTGAGCTGAGGGTTGAGGCTAGATGCCTGAAATCTTGAGGGTGCTGCCCGTTGTAATCCTTGCAGATCATTCCGGGATCTCGTATCATCAGTCTATAATTCAATGACTAACTTAACCCAGTCCAGCTTGTGTCAGGTTTTGGCTCGCAAGATTCGTCGCACGATGGAGCTTCAAGTGCTGGACTCTTTAAGTCCCTACTATGGTTCGGTGCCGGGGCTGCCGGAATCTTTCGGAGACTCGCCAGAGGGATGGAGTTATGGAATCGGCACGGCGGATGCCAGAGGCTTGGGATTGTTTTTGGCCGGGGCCATGATCTTGCGTGGGGTGTGGGAATCCGGGTCTGGTCCGGAGAAGGATGCGGAGGTCGCCGCTTTGGACAATGCGTTGAAGTTGGCACTTCAATTTTTGATTCGGAGTCAACGACCGAGCGGGTGTATCGACCTTCTGGAAGCCAATTTGGACTCTGCCCCGGACACAGCATTTGTTGTGCAATTGTTGGCCATCGCCCAAAGTTCCGTCCGGAATCGTTCCCCCCCACTTCCGGTTCGATCCCGAGATCGAGGCCTTCTTGCTCGACTTCATTCACAGCGCCGCCCGTGGGATTCAGCGTGGAGGATTTCATACGCCGAATCATCGTTGGGTGATCAGCTCTGCTCTGGCCAAAGCCTGGCAAACCTGGCCGCACATGGAAAATCCTGAACCTTGTCTGGAATCCTATCTCAAAGAGGGCTTGGACATTGATGCAGAAGGTGTCTGGTCGGAGCGGAGTGCGGCCATTTATGACGGGGTGAGCGACTGTGCCATGCTGTTGTTGCATGAGGTGTTGGGGCGGGAGGATTTTTTGCAGGCTGCCCGCATGAACCTGGACTTTAATTCCGCCATGCTTCAACCGAACGGGACCATTGAGACCGCCATGTCCACCCGCCAGGATCAGGGTCAGGAGATTTTCCCCCACCAACTTGGAGCGGCTTTTTATGGATGGCCGGCATCACCAATCAGGATCTTTATTTGTCTTCCGCCCAAGCCATTTTTCAAGGGAATGAAAGCAGCCTGGTGGGCTGCATTTGGTCAATTTATGTGTTGAGCCGGTTTCCCATCTGGAAGGCAGGGAGCCTAT
>JAAUTS010000169.1 GCA_012031345.1 Blastochloris sp.
CCGACGGCACGAAAATCGCCTACTCCATCCAGGCCGCAGGTCAGAACCAAATCGCCCTCACCACCCTCTCCAACAATCAACAAGCCGTCCTCACCTACGGGCGGCAACAACGAAACTCCCAGTTGGACCCGCAACTCACGCCATCTCATCTTCGCCCGCAGCGGCAAACTTTTTCTCCTCGATTCCGTCACCCGCCAAACCACGGCCCTGGAAAACGGACTCACCCTCAACAGTGAACCCAACTGCTCCCGCTGATCAAACCAACCCCGTCTTTACTTTAACTCCCCATCAACCCCACTCCTCCCACAAACTTATGAAACTCCACCACTTCCCTCTTCACACCCTCGCCCTCGCCATCCTCCTCGCCTTCACCGCCTGCTCAAAAAATGTCAAACGCGACGGCTCCGCCGACAGCTCGGGACTTGGTGGTGAAGGACTTGAAATGACAGGCCTCCCTGATCGTAACGACGCCGACAACCCGGAAAACGCCAACTACTCCATCCTCCAAGCCTACATTGTGTATTTCGACTTCGACAGCTTCTCCATCAATGCCGCCGAACGCCCCAAACTCAACGCCATCGCCCAATGGATGTCTTCCAATCCCTCCTCCAGAATCGTCCTGGCCGGCCACACTGATTCCCGGGGGCACCACCCAATACAACGTCGGACTCGGCGAACGCCGCGCCCTCGCCACCCGCGACTACCTCCTGGGACTCGGTGCCGATGGCAGCCGCCTCATCACCGTCAGCTACGGGGAGGAACGTCCCGCTGATCCCTCGGAAAACGAATCCGCCTGGTCCAAAAACCGTCGCTGCGCTGCAGGCGTTCTGCCCTAAGAACTCCTTCCGATCCTCTCCCCGATTCACTCCAGTCCGCCTCTTGAATCAGGCAACGGATTGGAATGAAATCTGTCAGGTAAATCCCACCCGGCGGGGCATTCTCCCCTGCCCACCCTCCTTCTTTTCCTACCCGCTTTTTCTTTGCCATGGCGGGTCATTCCACCCAAAATTCATCCTTCATGCCCGCCCCTTCCCCCCCGCCACCTCCTCATCCGCAGCCCCAACTGGCTGGGCGATGCCGTCATGACTCTCCCCGCCGTTCAACTCCTCCTCCACGAACTCAATCCTGACGATACCTTCTCCCTTCTAGCTCCAACCAAATTGCATGATTTCTGGAAACAAGTTCCCGGCCTCCACTTCATCCTTCCTGTCGATCCCAACCTCGTCATCACCGCCGACACCCTTCGCTCCCACAACTTCAGCCACGCCCTGCTTTTTCCCAATTCTCTTCGCAGCGCTCTGGAAGTCGCCCTCGCCCGCATTCCCCAACGACTCGGCTATCCCGGACACTCCCGCTCCTGGCTCCTCACCCACTCCATCCCGAAATACTCCCGCCGCCTCGGACTCCGCCATCAACAACACGACTACCTCGATCTGATCCACGTTTTCCTGGAAAAACCAGAAAACACCATCACCCCCAACTTTCATCCTCTCCCCCGCCCCACGCCGAATCTCGATTCCCCAACCCCAAGCCTCCCCTACATCGTCCTCTGCCCTGGTGCCGAATACGGCCCCGCCAAACGCTGGCCCGCGGATCGCTACGCCGTCCTTGCCCGTCACCTTGCCGAAAGTCACTGTCTTCCCATCTACGTGCTCGGTTCAGAATCAGACATCCCCGTTGCAGAGATCCTGCAAAAAAAAGCCGCGCTATCCACTGACCAACTCATCAACCTCACTGGTAAAACCAGTCTCGCCTCCTTCATTCAGTTTATCGCCCACGCTCGCCTGCTCCTCTGCAACGACAGCGGCTCCATGCACCTCGCCGCCGCCTTCGGCACCCCGCCCTCGCCCTCTTCGGCTCCACCGAACCCAAACTCACCGGCCCCATCCACCCCTCCGTTCAAATCCTCCGCCATCACGTCCCCTGCAGCCCCTGCTTCCTCCGCGAGTGCCCCATCGATTTCCGCTGCATGAACGCCCTCAACGTTGATGAAGTCTTGTCCAAATCTGCGGCCCTTCTTTAGTTCTTTCCCATTCCCGTAAATTCGTGTCCATTCGTGGTTTGTTTATATGAAAATCTCCGCCTGCATCATCACCTTGAACGAAGAATCCAACCTCCCGCGCTGCCTCCAAAGCCTTCGCGACCTCGTGGATGAAGTCGTCATCGTTGACTCCGGCAGCACTGACCGCACCCCCTTCATCGCCACCGAGTTCGACGCCCGCTTCATCCGCCACGATTGGGAAGGTTACGTCGCTCAAAAAAACTTCGCCCTGAGCAAAGCCAGCTACAACTGGGTGCTCAGCATCGACGCAGATGAGGAACTCTCCAGCGAACTCCGCCACGAAATCAAAAAAATTCATGACGGCCCCGAACCTTCCTCCACTTCCCCTAGTGGTTATGAAGTTTCCCGCGTGGTTTTTTACGAAGGTCACTGGATCCGTTTCGGGGATTGGTATCCCGACCGCCTCGTCCGACTCTTCGATAAACGCAAAGCCTCCTTCGCCGGTGGTCAGGTCCATGAACGCCTCGAAATTCAAGGCCCCATCGAACCTCTCGCCGGGGAACTCCACCACTACACCTACAAAGATCTCGCCGACCAGAAAGCCCGCATCGAACACTACTCCACCCTCTGGGCTCAGACCGCCCACCAGGAAGGGAAACGAGCCAACTTCCTCTCCCCCTACACCCATGCCCTCTGGCGTCTTTTCCGCAGCCTCTTCCTCAAAGGCTCCATCCAAGGCGGCTCCCTCGGCTGGCAAATCGCCCGCCTCAATGCCTACGAAGTTTATTTGAAGTACAAAAAGCTAGCCGCATTGAAATAATCTTTATCCGTCCGGTTTCACCAACTTAAAACTTTAAACGTAAAACCCAAAACTTTTCAGATGCCCTCCACCGCCCAGTCCGCCTCCAAGATCACCGCCGCCGTCTTCGGCTCCCGTGTTCTCGGACTCGTGAGGGAAATGATCATGGTCTCCATCTTCGGCGCAACCAAGGAAATGGACGCCTTCATCGCCGCCTTCAGAATCCCTAACCTCCTCCGCGACCTCTTCGCTGAAGGCGCCCTCTCCACCGCCTTTGTCACTGTCTTTTCCAAAAAACTTACCAAGGAGGGACGCGAAGAAGCCTTCCGCCTCGCCCACCTGGTCCTCACCGCCCTCTTCTGCATCATGCTCGTCATCGTCTCCCTTGGCATGATCTTCAACGATACCCTGGTCCATCTCACCAACCCCGGCTTCTTCGCCGTCGAAGGTAAGGGAGAACTCACCATCAGCCTCACCCGCATCTTCTTCCCCTTCATCCTCCTCGTCTCCCTCGCCGCCGTTTACATGGGACTTCTGAACAGTCTCGGTAGCTTCGGCCTGCCCGCCTCTGCCTCCTCCGCCTTCAACCTCGTCTCCATCCTCACCGGACTTGGCCTCGCTTGGGCCATCGATCCCTCCCTCGGCCCCGCCTCCATCTACGGCTTCGCCCTCGGCACCGTCATCGGCGGTGCCGCCCAACTCCTCATCCAACTCCCCCGCGCCGTCCAACTCGGCTACTCTTTCCGTTGGAACTTTCAACCCCGCGACCCCGGCCTGCGCGAAGTCATCGTCCTCATGACCCCCGCCATCATCGGCTCCGCAGCCGTGCAAATCAACGTTCTCGTGAATGGCTACTTCGCCTCCTTCCTCGGAGACGGCGCCGTCACCTACCTCAATCAAGCCTTCCGACTCGTGCAACTCCCCATCGGCCTCTTCGGCGTCGCTATCGCCACCGTCACCCTCCCCTCCGTCTCCCGACTCGCCGCCCTCGATGACTTTTCCGCCTTCCGCGCCAAAATCCAGGAAGGTCTCCAACTCGTTTTCTTCTTCTGTCTCCCCGCCGCCGTCGGCTGCCTCGTCCTCTCCCACCTCCTCATCCGCGTTCTCTACCAACGCGGCAGCTTCACCAGCGAGGACACCCTCCAAACCGCCGCCGTCCTCCAAACCTTCTGCCTCGGCCTCGTGGGCTACGCCGGCATCAAACTCCTCGCCCCACCTTCTCCGCCCTCGACCTCGCCCGCATCCCCCTTCGCATCAGCCTCCTGGGCATCCTCCTCAACCTCCTGCTCAATCTCCTCTTCCTCCGCGTCTTCCACCTCGGCCTCGCCTCCCTTCCCCTGTCCACCTCCCTCGTCGCCCTCCTCAACTTCGCCCAACTCGCCCTCGCCCTCCGCTCCCGCCTCTCCGGGCTTGGCGACGACACCCTCCTGCCCAACCTCCTCAAAACCGGTTCCGCCGCCGCCCTCATGGGCTGTCTCCTGGCCCTCATCCTCTGGCTCTGCCCTGAACCGGAAAACCTCGGAATCGCCATCGGCCTCCTCACCCTGCTCATCTCCTTCGGCACCCTCACCTATTTCGGATTCTGCCACCTCTTCCGCGTCCCCACCCTCCAATCCCTCATCACCACCCTCCAAAACCGCCTCTCCCCGCGACATTAAACACCACGATCGTCGATTCTAATGTCGTACTCCCCAATCTTTTTCCTTTCCCTCACCATTCAATCCCGCTACGTTCCAGCCTCGTCTAATCAGAATTACCAAGCATGGCAGGAGATACGATTGAAGTTGAAGGAACGGTGAAAGCCGTCATGAAAGGCACCACCTTCCGGGTCGGGCTCACCAACGGCCACGAAGTCCTGGCCCATATCTCCGGGAAAATGCGCAAAAACTTCATCCGCCTCAGCGTCGGGGATAAAGTTAAAATGGAAATGAGCCCCTACGATCTTTCCAAAGCCCGCATCACCTTCCGCGTCAACACCAACCCCTTCACCGGCCCCCCTCGCCCCGGCCAACCCCGCCGCCGCTGATTTGTCCTCGATTCCTCGTCCCCGGTCCTTGCTTCCTCCTTTGCCCCCAAACTTGCAACTTGGCCCCTTCGCGCCTTTGCGTTAAGTTCCCCCTACCTATGCACACCCCTGCCCCGACCGAAACCCCCATCCGCGTGGGCATGATCTCCCTGGGCTGCGCTAAAAATCTTGTCGATGCCGAAATCATGCTCGGCTCCATGATTCAGGACGGCGTCGAAATCATCAACGATCCCGCCCAAGCGGACGTGGTCATCGTCAATACCTGCTCCTTCATCGACTCCGCCCAGGAAGAAAGCGTCAACACCATTCTCGAATCTTCCCAACTCCGCGACCAAGTCCGCCCCGGCCAGGGACTCGTCGTCTCGGGCTGCCTCCCCCAACGCTTCCGCGACGAACTCCCCAAGCTTCTCCCCGAAGTGGACGCCTTCATCGGCATCGATCAGGTGGCCAACATCACCCAAGCCGTCCGCAACGCCATCGATAAACGCAAAGCGCGGCTCCTCGCTCCCACCACCAAGTCCGGTAAAGCCAAAAAAGTGGCACGAACTCTGGCCCAGCTCGACCAGAACCTTCCAGCCAACGCTCACGAAGCTAACAATTCGCTGCGGGGCACGGACTCCTTCGGAAAAACCAAACAAATCCTGCACTTCCCCAACCATCTGGCCCCCTTGGTCGATGTCACCCAACGCCCCCTCTTCATCCCGGACTTCGCTACCCCACGCTTCCGCCTCACTCCGAAACACTTCGCCTACCTGAAAATTGCCGAAGGGTGCAACCATCCCTGCAGCTTCTGCATCATTCCGCGGATGCGCGGCAGCCATCGCAGCCGACAACAAAACGACATCATTCAAGAAGCCAAAAATCTCATCGCTGAAGGTGTTAGGGAAATCAACCTCATTTCCCAGGATTCCACCTACTACGGCCTCGATCTGCGCCCAAACCACAGCCGCGCCATCTCCTCCCCGGAAAAATTCACCGCCGCCGCGAAATCCCTCTCCGCCGATGCCACCACCCTTTGCACCCTCCTGCGGGAACTCAACGCACTCCCCGGCGATTTCTGGATCCGCCTCCTCTACACCCATCCCGCCCACTGGACCGACGAACTCATTCAGACTATCGCAGAATGCCCTAAAGTCGCCCGCTACATCGACATCCCGCTCCAACACATCCACGAAAACATGCTGGAGCGCATGCGTCGCGAAACTTCCCGCGCTTACATTGAAGAATTAATCACCAAAATCCGTCGCGGCATCCCCGGCATCGCCATCCGCACCACCTTCATTATTGGATTTCCCGGCGAACGGGAGGAATACTTCGAGTCTCTCCTGAACTTCATCCGCAGCACCCGTTTTGAGCGGCTCGGCGTCTTCACCTACTCGCATGAGGAAGGAACCCGCGCCGCTTCCATGGCCGATCAAATCCCGGATAAAATCAACAAAAACGTCGTGAACGCGCCATGGCCGCCCAGCATCTCGTCGCCCGGGAAGTTTCCCAAAGCTTCGTGGGGAAAACCCTGCGCGTTTTGGTGGAAGGACAAGCCTCCGCCCGCGAGCTGAAAAAGGCCGACATCAGCTCATGGGAGCACGGGCTCATCCGGGAAAAAGACAGCAGCACCGCCAAGCTGAAGGGAAGCTACCTGATCGGACGTGGTGAAGCCGACGCCCCCGACATCGACGGACGCATTTATATCCAGGGCAACGCTCCCATCGGCGAATTCACCCAAGTCAAAATCATCGGCCACACCGACTACGACTTGATTGCGGAGATTTTAAACCACTAACCCCCACGGATCCAGCCACCACCACCCGACCCTTGTTGCCTCAAAAGTAAATGACACCGAAGGTTGGCCGGAACGAGGGGGTCGTTGCCTCATAAGTCACGACACCGTGGTT
>JAAUTS010000170.1 GCA_012031345.1 Blastochloris sp.
GAAGCCTTGGATCAGGCGGGGCATCACCTGTAATAAAAACGCGGTGCCTTATGACACGCAATCCCCCTTCAAAGGTGGCGGCATCCGTCTCGGCACCCCCGCCGTGACTACCCGTGGCATGAAGGAGGACGAGATGTTTGACATCGCCAACTGGATTCATGAAGGCCTGCAGGCCCGCAGCAATCCAGACGCGCTCCGCGTCATCGCGGGTAAAGTCCACGCCTTCACTGCCCGTTATCCCTTGCCTTATTGAAGCGGACTTGGCGGCGGCAGCCTCTCAGCTGGATCTGAGGGGCGGAGCTTCAGTTTCCCTTCAGCCAATGAATCTTGTCTCGCAGATGGGACAGATACGCTTCACTTTGAGTGGCACGCCCGGTGGCCTGCATCATGAGTTGCTGGGGGGCTAGGCGGCGCCCCTGTCGGTGAATCTTTTCGCGCAACCAATCCAGCAGGGGCTGATAGTTTCCAGCGGCGAGATGGCTGGCAAGTGAAGGCAACTCGGAGTGGGCTTGGGCGTGGAGTTGGGCGGCATTCAGACTGCCCAGAGTGTAGGTGGCAAAGTAGCCGAAGCTGCCCATGCTCCAATGAACATCCTGCAAGCAGCCTCGTGCATCATCCGGCACGGGCAGGCCCAGCATTTTTTCAAAAAGCTCATTCCAAGCCGCAGGCAGATCCGCCACGTCCAGACGACCTTCAAACAGATCCAGTTCCAAAAGAAAACGCAGAATCACGTGAAGATCGTAGGTGACTTCGTCCGCCTCCACGCGGATGTGGGAGCGTTGCACGTGGTTGACGTGGCGGGCCAGAGCCTCGGGGCTGCTTTGTCGGAGCTGGGGGAAACAATGACAGGCTTCCTCAAACCAGTGCCGCCAAAACTCCGGACGACGGCAGACCTGATTTTCCCAGAGCCGGGATTGGGATTCGTGGATGCCCAGCGAGACCGCCTCCCCGCAGGGTGTGCCGAAGTGTTCCGAGGGGAGACCTTGTTCATAAAGGCCATGACCTGTCTCATGAATGATGCCATAGAGCGAACTGGTAAAATCATTTTCATCATAACGAGTGGTTAGTCGGACATCGGAAGGACCCAGAGTGGTGCAAAAAGGATGAGCTGTTTGGTCGATGCGTCCTGCCTGAAAATCAAAGCCCAGAGCCTGGGCGATGCGGTGATTGAAGGTCTTTTGCTTTTCCACCGGATAAGGTCCGGGCGGGAGCGAGGTTTTTTTCAGGCCAGCGGACAGGGTTTCCTGCAATAGTTGAGTGATGGCGGGTGCCAGGCTTTCAAAAAGTTGACGAATATCCTCCGAGCGCGCCTCGGGCTCGTAAGCTTCCAGCAAGGCGTTGTAGGGGGATCCCTCATAACCCCAGCGTTCGGCCATTTCGCGGTTTAATTCCACCAGACGAGTGAGGCTGGGTTGGAAACGGGAGAAGTCGGAGTGTTGTCGTGCTTCGACCCAGATCTCATGACCGAGGGAGCTTTCCCGTTTGAAACGTTCGACCAACTCAGCCGGAAGCCGGGTGGCGCGCTGATGGGATTTGCGCCAGAGCCGGAGATTGACGGCCTCGCTGCTTTGGCCTTCCGCCAGGCCAGCTTGTTCGCAGCGCGAAATCCAGTCGCCCACCTCGGAGTTCGTCCAAAGACGATGCGACCAGGAAGCCAGGTAGGCACTCTGTTCCGCGCGATGAGCTGAGCCTGACTTGGGCAGGTAAGTTTGCATGTCCCAGTCGAGCAAGGCGTTGGAGCTGTCGAGCAGTGAGCATTCACGAGCGCGTTGGCTGAGGGAGGCGTAGGCGGGGTGGGTTGAGTTGGTTGGGGTGCTCATGAGTTGGGGGTGCTTTCGGAAGCGGGGTTGCGGAGGAAAAGGGTTTTGCGTTGGATCCAACCATAGAGTCCAAGCAAGAGCATGACGGCGAGGAAATACCAGGGCCAGACTTGAATGGAATCCGCATAGGCGATGTCCGGGTTGGGTGCCTGCAGGTTTCGCACCCAGGCGGCATAAGCCAAGCCCATGGCACCGTAGCCCAGATTCAGCCCCAATCCCTTGAAGCTCAAGAGGGTGGCGCGATTTTTGGAATCGATGGCTTGATTAAGGTAATGACTAAAAAAGTAACCAATAAAAAACATGCCGCAGGAGGTAAGCAGGGAGAAGATGATGCCGAACCAAGGCAGAGCCAGGGCGAGCCCGCAAAGAGAAAGCCAGAGGAAGAGAGCCAGAAAAAAGGCGTTGCTCTCAAAGCGGAATCGTTGAACGCAGCGCTCGGCTAATTTGGGCATGAAAAAGCCGAGGGCGGCAAAGGCGGCACTGAAAAACCCAAACCAGGCTTCCGGCACTTGAATGAGTCGGAGATATTGACTGCCCAGAGTCAGGTGCAGCCGGACCATGGAATCGCAGGCGATGAAAAACAGAAGCATATACAGCACATAAGGTCGGGCCAGGATCCAGCGGAAGGCTTCCTGCATGGTGATCCAGGCTTCGGAGAAGGCGAAGTGTTCCGCTCTTTGAAAGCCGGGCAACTCCCGCATCCGCAGCGCGGTGACCAAGGCCGCCACGGCCATGAGCAGAGTGAGCACGATGGGGAGGCGATGGCACCATTCCGCAGCGAGGGAAAGTTCACCGGGAAGGCGGGCCAGGACTGAGTTGACGAGGTTGGCATCGTAGAGGGCGGCGCCAGTCAACATGGTCAGAACGAAGACGATGGACTGGCGTCGCATGAGGGAGGAGAGAACGCCGGGCCACTCGGAGGCGCGGTCTTGGGACTTGAGCGAGTCGTAGGCCAGGGCTTCATCCGCTCCGCTGGCGGAAGCTTCCGCCGCTCCGCTGAGAATCCGGTTGAGCAAGAGCAGGGCAAAAACGAGGTTGGGATTGCCGAGAGGAACCAGGGCCAGGATCAGCATTTCCAAAATCATCAAAATGGTGGCGGCCAGCACCATGCGTTTGCGTCCGAGCACATCTCCGAGGGCTCCGGAAGGCACTTCCAGAAAAACGATGGCCACGGCCCAGGCCACATTGAGCAGGGCAAATTGCTCGACCGACATGCCGTAATCCAGAAAGAGCACGGCAAAGACGGGATAATAAAAGCGACAATTAAAAAAAATCCGAACCAGATAAAAAGCCGGACATTGGCCGGGAAAGGACGGTTCATGGTTAAAAAATCGCGGCGGTTTAGGGGTTTTTATTAAGCAGGGAACAGCCCGATAAATCTGGTTCCACTCCCGCCCCAAAACATAGGCAGAGTTTGAGCGGATGTCCTCAGATAAAAAATTCCAAGCTGCAAGAAAGGTCCGCATCAACTTTTCTCTCAAGGAAAACGATCAGGGTTAGTTTCGGTGGCTATATCTCCTTCGCAAGACTCTCCACCAAATGTTTTACCAAATTGTCCCGCAAGAAGCATTTCCTTGCGGGTTGGAGGGAATCTTCATAAGAGGA
This sequence comes from Blastochloris sp., assembly GCA_012031345.1. Taxonomy (GTDB): domain Bacteria; phylum Verrucomicrobiota; class Verrucomicrobiia; order Methylacidiphilales; family JAAUTS01; genus JAAUTS01. The sequence goes on from JAAUTS010000170.1 coordinate 3,426, forward strand.
ATTCTGAGAATAACGACGATGATATCGATAACTATGGGACGAGTTTGCATTTTCTGCATGCTCCTGCTCTTTTTGTCGCCTTATCGCGACAGCAGTGCCCTGTAGTTCTAATGAGACTTTGTCGAGATGAAGGGAGTTAATCTGTTGTTGGGCGTGAGGGAAGACGGGCCAGACTGAGGCTGCGTCCAGCCACTCATTCCGGCCGGGCTGGTTGTGGCTGTGCCTTTCTAAAGAATCCTGGCTCAGCATCCGGTTCCTGATCCGACTCTGGTCCAATTGGGTCGGACTAGTGGAGCCAGTCTTTTGTCTCCTTAACACCTGTAGTTTGCTCCAAGCGTTCAGGTAATTTGGGTCTAGTTGAACAACTTTTAAGAATGCAGAATAAGCTTCGGGAAAGCGTTTTTCTTCATTTCATAAACCCGATCTGTTGTCTCCAGCCAGCACAGCGATTCCGGGCTTAAGTCTTGCTTTGACAGGCGAGTGGGATCATCAGAGCAGTCCCCATAAAGTGCGGAAGTGAGGAGGAAATAAGGATGGACCCTAATGGTTTTAGGTTACTTGGTAAAGTCGTCAAATCAGGGCTCAGGGCTTAAATTGATCGATCTTGCGGGGTTCTTTTACGATACATGGGAGAGTCGCCCAGTTCACTTCCCCCTTGAAACCCAACTGGCTAAGAGGAACACTTCATCCTGTGCGTATTCTGGGTATTGATCCTTCCATTCGCAGCACGGGTTACGCCTTCCTCGAGGTCCAGGGGCCTAAAACCACCGCGCTGGCCTATGGTTGTATTCCTAATCCAGTTTCCCGCAGTCCGGAAGCTTCCCTGCACCATATTTATCAAAAACTGACGGAGCTGTTGGCCGAGCACCAACCGGAAAGTTGTGCCATAGAAAAAATCATCTATGTCCAAAGTTCCCGCACCGCCATCATCATGGGATCGGCCCGCGGAGCCGCCTTGGTGGCAGTGGCAGGAGCCGGGCTGAGCATCACCGAATACCCCGCCAAGCTGATCAAAAAGGCCGCCACTGGCCACGGCTCCGCCCAAAAGTCCCAGGTCGCCTTCATGATGCGCGCTCTGCTTGGACTCCGCGAGACCCCCCCCTCGGATGCCGCCGACGCTCTCGCCATCGCCATGACCCACGCCCGTTGCCTGGCCAGTTTACAAAGGCAAAACCCGGAGCCGCCAAGGGTTAAGGCGGCTTTTGTCTTCACAGCTTGGGCTTTCAACTTTAACTTTTTGAAATGATCGCATTCCTCAAAGGCACTCTCATGGACGTGCTGCCCAACAAAGTCATTCTTGAGGTGCGCGACATCGGCTACGAACTGCTCATTCCCCTCTCCACCTTTGACCGTTTGCCCCAGCCTGGTCAAAACCTGCTTCTTCACACCTACCTTCAGGTGCGGGAGGACGCACACCTGCTCTACGGTTTCTTCTCGCGACAGGAGCGGGATCTTTTTCTGCTTCTCATCAACACCGTCAGCGGCGTGGGGCCTAAGCTGGCTCTGGCTGTGTTGAGCGGGTGCAGCCCGGACCAATTTCAATCCGCAGTGGCATTGCAGGACGTGGCTTATCTTTCGAAAATCAAGGGCTTGGGTAAAAAAACCGCCGAACGCATCGTGCTGGAACTCAAGGATAAGGTTGGCCTGACGGCGACCCTGCCCGGAGGCAGTCCCTCCTCCGCGCCAGCTGATGCCGGGCAGAAACAGCTCAACGATGCCGTGCTGGCCCTTATCGCTTTAGGCTACAAACAACCCGACGCCATCAAAGCCGTGACCAGCGTCGGCGGCAAAGCCAGCCTGGAAGAAACCGTTCGCGAAGCCTTGAAAGCGCTGTGACTTGGGGCGTGAATACACAAGCTGTTGTGGTGGATGCAGGGGAAGATCAAGCTCTATTCTGTCCTCCAGCAGGCACGATTACGGAAGGCGTTGGTGTCAGTAGTTCTGAGGAGCCGAAAACTCCATGAAGAACAGTATATTAACAATGTTTTTTTTTGGCCAGATCATTGATTGCTCTAAAGCTATTTATGACTTGGGGGGTTGCAGATAACCTTGCAAGTGAATCAAATGATTCTACCTCGAGTAGGCAAATGGAAATGTATGGTGAACTTCCTATTGAAAATTTGGATAGAAATCCTGTTCCTCAAGAACGTTATGACAGTCTAGTATCAACGTTGTTTAGCTACAATAAATATTTCCACGAAAACTGTCAAAAAAGAAAAATGGAGTCAATCCTGCGACAGCAATAGAGATGAAAAGAAATGCTTTGGATATGGCCGATACAGTACTTAAACTGGATGCTTTGGTTAAAAAAATGACAGATGACGAGCTAAATCAAGTCAATCCTAAAAATGGTGCAATTTACGGCTATGGATCCAATTTCAAAATTTTAGATAAACGAGGGACTATTGAAGTAATGGCGCAGTCCCAAAATCTTTTGCTAAGCAACGAATTTAAGTTATGGATAGATCATGATTTGCTAGTAAAAGTCCAGAAAATTGAAATCCCTAAATCTGTCGGTCAATTGGATGCTCCCAAACATTACGAGCAACATCTGAAAAATAATCTGCTCGATAAAAAAATCTACTGATCTTTGTACAAGGAAGTAAGGAATTGGTACAGTCTGTGCTTATCTGAGTAGGATGAAACCAAGCGATGGATTGACGGAATATCAAAGGAAGTTGGAACTAAGGCGCCTGGAGGCTGGCAAAATGCTGGATCAAGGCAAAAGCCAGGCAGAAGTGGCCCGGCACTTCAAAGTCAGCCAGGCCTCGGTCAGCCGGTGGGCCGCCCAATGGAGACGTCAGGGACTCAAGGGCCTGCGTTCACAGCACCCAGCGCACGCGCCCAGCCGCCTGAGTTTGCCCCAGCAACAGGAGGTAATCCGGGGCTTGCAAGCCGGGGCCCAGAAGTGGGGATGGAGGGACAACTTCTGGACCTTAGCCCGGATCGCACAGATGATCCAAAAGCTTTCCGGGGTGTCCTATCACGAGGCCCATGTCTGGCGCTTGCTGCAAAGCTGGGGCTGGAGTTGTCAGCGTCCGGTGGGCCGGGTCAGTCAGCGTAACGAAAAAGCCATTGCCCGGTGGAAAACCAAGACCTGGCCTGAAATTAAAAAAAAGCCCGCGCTCAGAGGCGGGTGATCTACTTTTTAGATGAAAGTGGGCTCAGCACACGCCCCCATCGGGTGCGAACATGGGCGCGGCGAGGCCATACCCCCCATATTTTCCATTGGGGGGGGATGGAAAAAGGCCAGCATCCTGGCCGCTGTTTCCAGAAAGAGATTACAG
>JAAUTS010000171.1 GCA_012031345.1 Blastochloris sp.
AGGTGGATAGCGGACGGATTTGGTGGGGGACGCGACTTGAGTGGGTTGAGTGAGCAGGCGCTGACTTTGTATCGTCGCGAGGAGGTGGGTTTGTTTTTCAGTTTTTCAATCTCCTGCCCACTTTATCCGTGTGGGAAAATATTCTCTTACCCGCTCTGTTGGGCGGGCGGGTCCGTGAGTCCGAGGCTCATGCGACCGAGTTGCTGAAGCTGACCGGGCTGGAGTCGAGGCGGGATCATTTACTGCATCAACTGTCTGGGGGAGAGATGCAACGTGCGGCGGTGGCGCGGGCCTTGATCAAGCAGCCGCCCCTGGTGCTTGGGGATGAGCCGACGGGCAATCTGGATTCGGTCAACAGCGTGCGGGTGGTGGAGCTTTTGAAAACGCTCTGCCGTGAGCGTGGTGCGACCTTGGTGTTAGTGACGCATAGTGAGGAAGTGGCTGCCCAGGCGGACCGTGTTGTTAGGATGCGGGATGGACGTTTGGAGTCCGGTCGTGATTGAAATGAGCCCAAGGTCATGAGACTGCTTCGAATCTTCCTTTGCCACAGTTGGCGTTACTATCGGCAGCATCGTGTGTTGGCGGCGGTGAATATTTTGGGGATCAGTCTGGGCGTGACGGTGTTTTTAGCCATTCAAGTGGTGAACCAAAGTGCTTTGAACGCCTTCCGCGCTTCGATCGATCTGGTGGCGGGCAAGGCCAATCTTTCCATCGAATCGGAAGGAACCCGTTTTGAGGAAGATGTTTACCCCTTGGTTCGTCTCCATCCTGGGATCGAGGCGGCCACTCCTGTTTTGGAAGAGTTCGCCGTGCTGCCGGATCATCCGGGTCTTTACTTGCATATCCTGGGTGTTGATCCCTTTTCCAATTTTCGATTCAACGTTTACGAGGTTCGTCGGGAAGAGGGGAATGAAGGGGAGGATCTGTCTTTTTTTTCCGACCCGGACGCCATCGCACTGACGCGGGAAATGGCCGAACTTCTGGGAGTAAAGACGGGGGATACTTTGCGTGTTCAGACTTCTCAGGGCAGGCTGCCACTGAAAGTAGTGGCTTTGATTGAGTTCAAGGAAGATGCTCCGGGGCGCAGTCGCGAATTGGCTGTGATGGATTTGGCCAATGTGCAGGACCGTTTTGGGTTGGCGGGAAAACTGAACCGGATCGACTGCCTGGTGCGTGAGGAGATCATGAGGGATCCTGAGGCTCGGCAGAAGTTGCAGGAGGAGTTGCAGGGCAAATTACCAGGAAATGTCAGGGTGCAGGAACCGGGCAGGCGCGGGGCGCAGGTGGGGAAGATGACAGAGGCTTTTCAACTCAACCTGAGTGCGCTTTCCCTCATCGCTCTGGTGGTGGGCATGTTCCTCATGTATAACACGATGTCAGCCAGTGTGGTGCGGCGGTGCACGGAGATCGGTTTGTTGCGGGCCATGGGTTTGAGTCGCGGGGAGGTGCAGGCCATGTTTTTGGGAGAGGCACTGCTTTTTGGGTTGATCGGCATTTCGCTGGGATCCGTGTTAGGCATTGTCATGGCTCAAGGCATGGTCGGAACCGTTTCTCAAACCATCACCTCACTTTACATGTTGGTCCGGATTCAGGATCTGGTGGTCAGTCCGGGCAGTTTGGCACTGGCCTCCGGGGTGGGATTGCTTTCCGTGCTGGCCGCGGCTTGGTTTCCCTCCCGTGAAGCGACCCGAGTACAGCCTATGGAAGCATTGGCCATGGGGACTCTGGCGACCCGGGCGCAACGTGGCACAGGGCGTTGGACGGGGGCGGGTTTTATTCTTTTGTTAGGGTCAGGGCTGGCGGGATGGTATAGTTTACATTGGGCAGGTGAAGCCCGTTGGGTGAGTTTTCTTGCGCCGTTACTGGCCTTGTTGGGCATTTCTTTTCTGGTGCCTGGACTGAGTCTTTGGTTGTCGCGACGTAGTTTGTCGGGACCTCTTTCCCTGATGCTGGCTCTGCGGCAGTTTGGTCGTTCCATGCACCGACACTCTGTCACCGGGGCGGCCTTGGTCACTGCGGTGAGTATGGTTTTGGGTTTGTCCATTATGATCCACAGTTTCCGAGTCACAGTGGATTCCTGGATAGGGCGGACCATTCAGGCGGATCTTTATCTGGCACCTGCCTCCAACCTGATGATTGGTGCCGGGGAACGCATTCCCCGCCGCGTGATCGAGCAGGTCAGCCAGACGGCGGGGGTTGAGGCTTTGAATGTCTATCGTGAAATCCGGCTCATGTTGGGAGATGATGTGGTCAAGTTGGCCGCAGCCAACCTCAAGCTGGTGCGTCAACATCATCGTTTCCGTTTGCTGGAGGGAACGGACAAGGGTATTGAAATTGCGGTGCCGGATGGAACGGATCTGCCGGTTTTGGTTTCCGAACCCTTTGCCCGCCAGTATGGGCGTGGCTTGGACTCACGTTTTCAACTGGCCACTCCCCAAGGAATGCGTGGTTTTGTGGTGCGTGGAATTTATGAAGATTTCAGCACAGATCGTGGGTTGATCTTTATGGATCTGGAGCGGTTCCGCGAGATTTGGCGGGACGAGGAAGCCAACAGTCTGGCTCTTTATCTGAAGCCTGGAGTTGAACCGGAGACTGTGCGCGACGCACTCACCCGAGATTTGGAGGGAGAGGGGAATTTTTTCATCTACTCCAACCAAAAAATTCGTTCTGAAGCCATGCGCATTTTTGATCAGACTTTTGCCGTGACGCACCTTCTGCGTTTGATCGCGCTGGTGATTGCAGGTTGCGGCATTTTTCTAAGCATCAGCATCCTGACGGCGGAACGGCAACGCGAGATCGGCATGATGCGTGCGATCGGGGGGAGTCGCAGTCAGGTGATGAGCCAGTTGTTATGGGAGGCGGCCTGCTTGGGAGCGGTGGCGGCGGTGCTGGGTGTGCTGGGAGGTTTTGTGCTGGCGGCATTATTGAGTTATGTCATCAACGTCACGTTTTTTGGTTGGACCATTCAATGGGCCACGCCCTGGGTTACGGTGGTGCTGACGCCGGTGCTGGTGGTGGTGGCTGCTCTGGCTTCTGCTTGGTATCCGGCCTGGAAGGCAGGTCGGGTGGGCATATCGAATGCGGTGCGAGAGGAGTAGGCATGAATTTGAAGAACATGGTATCGAGTTTTGCTTGGTTGAGTCTGCGTTGCTTGGGCTTGATTTGCTGCTGGGGTATGACGCCTCTTTTTGCCGAGGAGACTGTGGTTGATTCTTCGTGGGAAAAAGCGGTGGAGAAAAGGGCTTGGAGCTTTCCGCGGGATCATGGAGCGCATCCTGAGTTCCAAACGGAATGGTGGTATTTTACGGGCAATCTTCGGGAAAAAGATGGGCAGGACTTGTTTGGTTACCAATTCACTCTCTTTCGCCAAGGTGCGGTGAAAATCCCGAAGCAACAAAGTCGGTTTGCTTTACGTGATGTTTTTTTTGGTCACTTCGCCGTGACGGATGTGGCGGCTCGACGATTTCATTTTTTTGAACGGGTCAGCCGGGGAGCCTTGGGTCTGGCTGATTACAGCAAAGAGGCGATGAATATCCGCTTGGAAGATTGGCAGGTGCGTCAGATTGGACCCGATGCCTTTGAATTGGAGGCGCAGGATGGTCCGGTATCCCTCAAGCTCCAACTGGAGGCAGTCAAACCCAAGGTGTTTCAGGGAGATCAGGGTTTGAGTCAGAAAGGTGAGGGAAAAGGAAACGCTTCGCATTATTACAGCTACACCCGGTTGAAGAGTCGGGGCGAACTCCGGGTGGGGGAGCAAAGGCGGGAAGTGGAGGGCTGGAGCTGGTTTGACCATGAATTTTCCACCAGCTTCCTGGCCAAGGAACAGATCGGTTGGGATTGGTTTTCCATTCAGTTGGATTCGGGTGAGGAGTTGATGGTTTATGCTCTGCGCCGTTCTGATGGCAGCATGGACCGTTATTCCCACGGAAGTTGGGTGCGGGCGGATGGCAGTTCTCGTCATTTGAAAGCAGGGGAATATGAGATCACGGTTTTGGATCATTGGAAAAGCACCCGGAGCGGGGGCAAATATCCGTCCCGTTGGCGTGTGTCTGTTCCGTCCGAATCGATTGTATTGGAAGTGGAACCTGTTTTGGCAGATCAGGAACTTCGTCTGGAGGGACTTGGCCCCTTGAATTATTGGGAGGGGAGCTGTCGGGTTTGGGGCAAGCGTGGAGGGGATCCGGTCAGCGGACGTGGTTATGTGGAGATGACAGGTTATGCCGGCGGGCTTCAGGGTAGGATGCAGGGAGAAGATTGAGCTTTTCATGGCTTTTTTTGTCATAACCACGGGACTTGCTGTGAGGCGGTCGGGGTCTAGATTGGGAAATCCATGGAAGCCAACCGTTTGATCCACGAAAAATCGCCTTACTTATTGCAACATGCCCATAATCCGGTGGATTGGTTTCCCTGGGGGGAAGAGGCCTTTCTCAAAGCCCGCACAGAAAACAAGCCCATCTTTCTTTCCATCGGTTACTCCACTTGTCACTGGTGCCATGTCATGGAGCATGAATCTTTTGAAGTGCCCGAAGTGGCCGCAGTCATGAATCGCGCCTTCATCAACATCAAGGTTGATCGTGAGGAGCGTCCTGATGTGGACCAACTTTACATGTCGTTTGTGCAGGCGACGAGTGGTCATGGGGGGTGGCCTATGAGTGTGTGGTTGACCCCGGAGTTGAAACCTTTTGTGGGAGGGACTTATTTTCCCCCGCAGGACCGCCATGGTCGCCCTGGCTTTGTCAGTATGTTGGAGAACATCGCCTCAGTTTGGGCTCGGGAACCGGACAAGATCCGGGCGCACGGAGAAGGAGTGATCAGGAGTCTTGAGCAAACATCTGCAGCCCCTGCGGACAGGGACATTCTGTTGCGCGAGGACTGGGCCGATCAAACCCAGGCGCGTTTTGAGTCCAGCTTTGATCGCAGTTGGGGCGGATTTGGTTCCGCACCGAAATTTCCGCGTCCCAGTGTTTTGAATTTTCTTTTTCGCCATGCCCATCAGCGTGGCAACCGAAACGGCCTGGACCAGGCACTTCACACCTTGAAACAGATGGCCCGGGGCGGCATGCACGATCAGGTGGGCGGGGGATTCCATCGTTACTCCGTGGATGCGCGCTGGCATGTGCCGCATTTTGAAAAAATGCTTTATGATCAGGCGCAGCTTATTCTTTCCTATTTGGAAGCTCACCAAATTACAGGGGATCCGCTTTTTTCGAAAGTAGTGCTAAGCACCCTGAACTATTGTTATCGGAATTTGTGCAGCCCGCAGGGGGGATTTTATTCCGCGGAAGATGCGGACAGCCTGCCATCCGCAGATGCTATCAAAAAGCTGGAAGGTGCTTTTTATGCCTGGTCATGGTCGGAGTTGGAGCAGGTGTTAGGGCCGGAGTTGATGAAGTCCCTGGTTCAGGTTTATGAGATTGAACCTGCGGGTAATGTTCCTGCAGCCATCGACCCGCATGGGGAGTTGCAGGGCTTGAATGTCTTAACGCTTCGACCGGGAAGGGGAGGCGAGCTCACCCGAAATCGTTGAGGCTTTACAACGGCTGGAACAACGACGCCTTCAGCGTCCCCGACCTCACTTGGATGACAAAATCATCACCGCCTGGAACGGTCTGATGTTAAGCGCGCTGGCCCGGGCCTGGTCGGTGCTGCGTCGTCCGGAGGATGAGGAGCGGGCCTGGGGTTTGGTGCGTTTCTTAAAGGAACATCTCTACGACGCCGCTACGGGGACCTTGTGGCGGAGTTATCGTGAAGGGCCATCGAAGATTCCCGGGTTTGCTGAGGACTACGCCTTTCTGATCCAAGGCTTACTTGATTTTTATGAAGCCAGCGGAAGGGAGGAACTGCTGGAGTGGGCCTGGGTTTTGCAGGAGCAGCAGGATTTACGTTTCTTGGATTCCACAGACGGAGGCTATTTCCGCACACGGGCGGATGATGAGAGCATTTTATTGCGTTTGAAGGAAGACTATGACGGGGCGGAACCCTCTTCCAACTCGGTGGCGGCACTAAACTTGATTCGTTGGTCGGACATGCTGGAAGATGGGACGCTGCGGGAGAAGGCGGGTCGTATTTTAAGACTTCTGGCCGGGCCCCTTCAACAGGCTGGAAGCGCGGTGCCCCAGCTCAACGTCGCGCTGCTGGCGTATTTACATTCTCCGGCCCAGTTGGTTTTCACCGGACCCGCCGGGGCGGAAACTCTCACGCCGCTGCAAACGGTGACAGGCCAGGTTTACTGCCCAAACAAAGTTGTACTTTATGTCGATCCCACGAGTGAGGCTCAGTGTTTTTTAAAGAAAAAAGTGCCATCGCTCCATCGTTTCCGTGCTGTAGGTGCGGAAACCAAGGCGCATCTCTGTCGAAACTTTACCTGTGAGGAGCCAACGGCTTGCCCGGAGACATTGCGTCAGCAACTGGGCTCTGTTAGAACAGCGACATGAATTCCAATCAAGGCCAAGCGGACTATCGGGTATTAATTCTATCCGCCAGTGCCGGCACGGGACATATCAAGGCGGCAGAGGCGCTGGAGCAGGCCTGTTTGCAACGGGAAATGATTACGGAGGTGGCCCATGTGGACGCGCTGGATTACACCAACAAGTTGTTCCGCGACTTCTATTCCAAGCTTTACACCAAGCTCGTTCAGGACGCCCCAACTTTCTTGGTTGGTGGTATGAGAACAGTGACGAACCGTGGAAGACCGACCGGAT
>JAAUTS010000025.1 GCA_012031345.1 Blastochloris sp.
GGGTCACCGATATGGATGTGGCGGCAACGATCCTGCAGCTCAGAGCGGAGATGGTTGAGGCGTCGGAAAAGTTGGAATACGAAAAAGCGGCACTTTTGCGGGACCAAATCCGGGAGTTGGAAGGACTGGCCAGCTCCGCTGAGGCAGGTCAACAGAAAGAGCCGGTCAGTTATCGTAAAAAACGGAAACGCTGACTTCCTACCAAAAACCTCTTCGTGCTCCCTGACTTGTTAGAAAATCAGGGAGCAAGACGCAGGGTTGGAAGTGGATTTGAAACTTACCGTCAGACCAGCGGTTCGACGTTGACCCAGGCCCGCTTCTCCCATGATTTCAAGCCGAGTTCCGCCAATTGAACGCCTTTGGCTCCTTCCAGGAGACTCCAGCGGAAGGGCTCGTCAAAGGCGATGTGGCGGAGGAAAAGCTCCCACTGCACTTTGAAGGCGTTGTCGTAGGTTTCCTGCTCGGGAACCTTGGCCCAACCTTCGTAGAAGTTGATGGGTTGTTGAATGTCAGGATTCCAAACAGGTTTGGGGGTGTTGCCGTAGTGCTGGATCCAACATTCTCTCAGGCCGCAAACGGCGGTGCCATGAGTGCCATCCACTTGCAGGGTCAGGAGGTCATCGCGACGAACCCGAACAGTCCAGGAAGAGTTGAAGTGGGCGATGACCCCATCCGCCAACTCGAAGGTGGCGTAGGCGGAATCATCTGCGGTGCAACGGTAGGGTTTGCCCTGTTCATCCACGCGCTCGGGAATATGAGTGGCACCGAGGCAGGAGACGGCTTTGACTTCACCAAACAGGTTGTCCAGCACGTAGCGCCAGTGACAAAGCATGTCCACGATGATGCCACCGTCGTCTTCCTTACGATAGTTCCAACTGGGGCGTTGGGCGGGGATGTTGTGGCCTTCATAAACCCAGTATCCGAATTCGCCACGGACCGAGAGAATTTTTCCGAAGAAACCCTGTTCCTGCAGGCGTTTGATTTTCAACATGCCGGGCAACCAGAGTTTGTCCTGAACCACGCCGTTTTTTACGCCTGCCTTTTTGCAGAGGTGGTATAGATCGAGGGCGGTTTTGGTGTCCACGGCGGTGGGTTTTTCACAATACACATGTTTACCCGCTGCGACGGCCTGATGAACGCCTTCGGCACGGCGGCCGGTGGTCTGCGCGTCAAAGTAAACCTGGTAAGAGGGGTCTGCCATGACCTGATCGAGATTGGTGGTGTATTTTTTGACCGAGGTGCGGGCACAGAGTTCCTTGAGTTTGTCTTCGTTACGTCCGACCAGAATGGGGTCGGGCATGATGATCTCGCTGGGGCTGACCCGGACTCCGCCCTGCTTGATGATAGCGTCGATGGAGCGGATGAGATGTTGGTTGGTGCCCATGCGTCCGGTGACGCCATTCATGATGATGCCGATTTTGTGTTCTTTCATAATATATAATTTTCTAAAGATTAGCCTTGAGGTTTGTCGGTGCACTGGGGTTGGGCCCCGGCGGGAAGGGCGGGAACGTCGATACCTGCCCTGGGGAGGGTGCCATCGAGTTCCTGTCTCCAGTGGGCGACATCGCCCGCCGGGCCGTAGCAGTAGATCATGCGCAGAGGGGTATCTCCGATGTTGGTCAGTTGATGAAAGACGCCGGAGGGAATATAGACGGCCTGACCTGTGGTGAGCGTCTGGCGTTCTTCGCCCAGACACATTTCGCCCGTGCCTTCCACAATGAAATAGACCTCTTCCTGTTCCTGATTGTGCCAGGGAACCTGACCGCCGTTGGGGTCGAGAGTGACGTTTCCCATGGAGAAGTTGGAGGCTTGAACCGGAGCGAGGCCTCCTACCAGATTTTGGGTGCGACGTCGGGCGGGGTAACGACGTCCTTCGATTTTGGTCAGGTCTGAGATAATCATAAGGGAGGAGATTCTGGGGTTGGTTTATTAAGCAAAAAAGCTTAGGTAAGATTTGCCTGAAATGCGGCGCTGGAGGTAAACCCCAAGTTCCATCAAATGATAGTCTCCCCACATGGAGGATTCCCCATAGGCGGCTTTGTCCTTTTCAGGGCGGTGGTCCCAACCGTTGGGTTGATGGTAGATGCTGTGCAGGAGCAGTCCTTGGTGATCGGAATGAGTGGAGAGGTAAGGCTCGGAGAGCAAGGACTGAGTGGTGACCAAGGCGGCCTGCTCGTAACGTTGGGCGATTTGGGATTGTCCTTTGTGACGAAGATAGGCGGCCAGACGGAAAAGGCCTTGGGCCGTGATGGCTGATGCGGTGGAATCCACCGGTTCTAGGCGTTGTAGGGGTCGGCAGGACGATTCAGGTAATCTACAAGTTGATGGAGTTTGGGTCCGCCTTGATCCCAGTAGCTGATTCCGTCTGTGGGGGTGTTTTCAATGAAGTTATCGGCCACGGCCAAGGCGGCTTTGAGCATGAGTGACTCCCATTTTTCTTTGCCACCGTGAGGTTCGTATTCGTGAGGGTCGGTGACCTGGAGCAACTCCAGTTCTTCGGCGAAACCCAGAGTAGCCCAGGACTGGCCTCGGGTCCAGGTGCTGAAGCCGGAATAACCTTGCTGGGAGTTGGGACAGCGGAAGGCTCCGTCCTTGGTGTTGAAAACGCATTCATGAGCGGTGCGACCGCGGACGTCGTAAGTGTCCCGGCCTTCCCCGTAGTAAACACTGTAACGTGCGGTGGACTCGATGTGTTGCAAGGCCCGCTCGAGCAGGCTGATGGCTTTATCTCCCTCACCCATGAGCACATGACCCAGGCGATGCGCCACCATCAGAATGCGGCAGGAGCGGATGGTATCGACAAAAAGGGAGTGCGGTCCATTGAAGCTGTGAATAAAACCACCGCCCTGATGGGTGGTCCAACGGGAGGCTTGAACCGCACCCGAGGTTTTCAGCGCGAGCTCGTAAAAGTTCTGCTCCCACTGGTTTTCGGGCAAGCGCCCCTCCAGCATCAGACGGCGTAGGTTTCCATAAGTGGAGAGGTTGTTGAAGCCGTGATCGTGAACGCCGACGTGGCTGACGTGGGACGCCATGCGCTGGACGGTGCGATCCCGTCCGGATTGCAAACTGGTCAGATCCCCGGTGGCGTCGTAGTGCAGGATGGCGATTCCGTAGCGAAAGCCCTCCGTCCACTCGGTCCAACCCCGCGTGGTGTATTGTCCTTGAATGGTAAAGACGGGCGAACCTTTGCTGTCGTCGTAAAGACGATCAATGGAGTTGATTTTTCACCGGCCAGAGTGAAGAGTCGATCCAAGGCCGGGCTGAGAGTTTCGAGTTGAGGAGCGTTCTGAAGAGTAATCATGGGAGTGGGGGATGAGAAGGAAGTTAGAGACGTTGCAAGTGGAAGCCGCCGTCCACATTAAATACTTCGCCGGTGGAGAAGGGAAATTTTCCAGAAACGATGGCTTCGACTGCCTGCCCGATGTCCTGGGGTTGGCCCCAGCGTTTTTGGGGGACCAGGCCCTCGGCCAGGAGCTTGTCGTATTTGTCTTTGACGCCACTGGTCATGTCCGTCTCCATGATGCCGGGTCGAATTTCAAAAACCTGGATGCCTTGTTCCGCCAAGCGGGTGGCGAAGAGTTGGGTTACCATGGCCAGGCCGGCTTTGGAGATGCAGTATTCCCCGCGATTGACCGAGGCGGTGTAGGCGGAGATGGAGGAAATAAAAATCACCTTAAAACCACCTTGAAGTAAAGGGGGCTGCTTTGTTTTGAGCCAGTGGTTGACGACGGATTGAGTCAAAAAGAAGGGACCTTTGAGATTGATGTTGAGGACTTCATCGAAGGATTCTTCACTGGTCTCAGTCAAATCCGCCCGAACCCGCGGAGCGATTCCGGCGTTGTTGACCAAGGCGTCAATTCTTCCGAACCGGGACAGAACTTCCACCACCATGCGCTGACGGTCAGAGGACCGGGAAATGTCGGCTTGAAAGATAGCAAACTCTTGCTGGCTGGAGCTGGCAGCCTCCCGGCAGAGTCGGGCGGTTTCCTCGGCCGCCGTTTGGTTGCCAGCGTAATTGATGGCCACATGATATCCCTGAGAGGCGGCGTGCAGGGCGATGCCACGGCCCAAGCCTCGGCTGGCCCCGGTGATGAGAAGGACGGGTAAACTCATGAAAGAAGAATACCCCATCTTTAACTTTAAGCGTTAGCAAGGCGATGTAAAAATTAGCATAAAATCGACTTTAACTTTGTCATATTCTGACTATTTTAATCTGTAGTGCGGAAATTAGCAGAAAACGAACCCTGATTGACGATGAAAGACTTTCGCCCCTTGCTTTGGCAGGACTTGGATGTGCAGATCCAGCAAATGACTGTGCGCCGATTGCAGCTCAACCGTCACTTGAAGGAGTTGGCGGCCATTGATCAGCATCATCATCACTATCATCAAGTGCTGCTCTATCTCGGCGGGCGCGGACTTCAATTGGTGGCGGGGCAGGCTTACCCGGTCCGGGCGGGAACGGTGCTCTGGCTGGATCCGGGGTTGCCCCATGCGTTTAAGGAATTGCAGGGACTGCGCCCTCTTTGTTTGGTTCTGGACCTGGATCTGCAAAGGAACGGGGGCATCGTCCACGACGCCAGGGACAACTCCGACCTGATGAGTTGAGTGAGATCAAACAACATCTCTCGCGCTTGATGCAATTGCGGGAGGATTCCGGCCAGGTCCGTCGTGCCGGTGTGGTGTTGCTGGTTTTGGATATTCTGCTTCGCAACATCGGTTGGCTTGCTCCCTCCCAGTCCATGCTGACCCCACCCATCGTCAAACGGGTGCGGAGCATTTTGGAAGATCCGGCGGCGCAACATCTGCCTCTTTCGGAAATTGCCCAAAGGGCCGGGTATCAACGGGATCATCTGAACCGCTTGCTCAAACAGGCGGTAGGCTCCAGTCTGGGACATTTGCGTGATCAGATTCGGATGAAAAAGGCCCGTCATTTGCTCAGCCAATCCCTGCGGGTGCAGGAGGTGGCGGAGCGGGTCGGATTTTCCGATCAAAATTACTTTGCGCGCTGGTTCCGGCAACAGACCGGATTACGACCCACGCAATGGAGAGTGCAGGGCATGGCCACCACGGAAAGTTAAGTTATTTATGGAATTCAAAGATTACTATCAGACGCTCGGAGTATCAAAAACCGCCACGCAGGAGGAGATACGTCGCAGCTTTCGTAAATTGGCCAAGAAATATCATCCGGATGTGGCCAAGGATAAAAAAACGGCCGAGGCCAAATTCAAGGAAATGAATGAGGCCTACGAGGTGCTGGGAGATCCGGACAAACGCAAGCGTTATGATCAGTTGGGTTCCTCCTGGAATTCTTCCCAGACTGCTGGGGGACGTCCGGGCCCGGAGCTTTCCCCGGAGGAGGGATGCGGCGGACCGCTGGAGGTGTGGAGTATCACTTTGAGGGAACCGGCTTCAGTGATTTCTTTGAACAGTTTTTCGGTGGCATGGGCGGCATGAGTGGAGGATCGCCATTCCCAGGACAGGGTCGCCCGGCAGGTTTCAGCACGGCAGCAGGTCCTGCCCGCAAGGGTCAGGATAGGGAAGCGGAAATTCTGGTCAGTTTGGAAGAAGCGCTCCGTGGCAGTGAGCGCTCTGTTTCCCTGCAACGTCGTGACCTCGCCACGGGTGAAGAAAGTCCTCAGGTATTGAAAATTAAAATACCAAAAGGCGTCCGGGAGGGGCAGCGGATTCGCTTGAGCGGACAGGGTGAAGCCGGTGCGGTGGAGGCGGGGGATTTGTATTTAAAGATCCGTTTTACGCGTCACCCACACTATCGGGTGAAGGATCAGGATCTTTACTACGACCTCGACTTGAGTCCCTGGGAGGCGGTTTTGGGAACCAAGGTGCAGGTGGCCACTCTGGACGCTGAGCAGGTTTCGGTGCAGGTGCCCTCAGGGGTGCAGAACGGCACTCAACTTCGCTTGAAAGGCCAGGGTCTGCCGGATGCCAGCGGTCAACGACAGGATTTATTTCTGAAAATCAACATCGAGATCCCGGAAAAGATCAGTGCCCGTCAGCGTGAGCTTTGGGAACAGTTGGCAAGGGAGGATTCGTCGGCTTCCTAAGCTCTCACTCTAAAGATGAAGTCGCATGGGAACCATGTGAGAGAGGGTGAAGCCATGTTTTTCATAGAACCCCACGGCGGAGGTATCGCGATCCGTCAGCAGAGTGATGCGGACAAAGCCATGATTGCGGGCGTAGGCCATGGCGTTGCCCAATAAAAGCGAGCCTGCGCCTCGGCTGCGTTGTTCTTTGCGCACAATCATATCTTCGAGAATGAGAGCCGGGCCACCGCAGGCGGTGCTGACGGTGGCGAGCAAACTGACCATGCCGACAATTTTATTTTCTTCGCGCAAAACCAGGATGTGTCCGACTTCGGGATGTTCCAGAATGTGACGTAAGGCCCGGGATTGTTTTTCGGGATCAGGCTTGAATTCCGCTTCCAGGGCAAACAATTCCTCCAACAGCTCGCAAAGCTGGGGGAGGTCATCGAGGCGGGCGGACTGGACTTCGAGCATGTTAGGAAGCTTGCACCGGGTTTGGGCTGAAGTCCAGACCAAGCCTCAGTTTTAGGCACATCATTCCACTAAGCTCAGACTGGCTGGGAATTTTATCCAAGGGGAATGTCATGGCGACCCTGCCCACGATTTTATCGGCTGAAGTTCCAGTCGTCCCGGCTGTAACGTTCTTCTCGCAAGGTTTGTGCCCGGGCTTCTTCGCTTTGGGTGAGCTGATCGGGGGTCAGGGTTTCGGCCAACAGTGGGCCGAGAGTTTTGGTCAAACTAAGACGCAAAGAATCAACATCAATCGGGTGGACGAGAATGCTTCCCTGATGGAGACAGCCCTCGCGGGTGCGTCGTTGAGCCGCTCCGGCCAGTTTGGATTGGCCTTGGACGACATCATATTTCACCGGTTTTTGAAAACAGGCTTTGCTGGTGGCCTCGAAACAGCAGGGTGCCAGCTCGGCGCCGATTCCCTGTTCCAGCAGGGCCTGAGTGACCGCTTCATGGATGGCTTGGTAACTGGCACTGGTGCCTTGTTGGCAGAGAGGATGTTGTTTGGGGACTATGACGGAGTAGGTGAAGTCTCTGGCATGATCGACCAAGCCGCCTCCCGTGTAGCGTCGGACGAAGGGACGAGCAGCGGGCAGTTCCGAGACAGAATCGAAATAGCCGATGGATAGGGCGTCCGCCTCGGACCAGCGATAAAATCGCAGGACAGGTTGGGAAACTTCGCGCAACAGGGATTCGTCGATGGCCATGTTGAGAAAGCGATCTGCGAGGCCATGAAGCAAGAGTCGGGCTGAGGTGGACATGATCGTGGATTCAAGCTTAGCACGGCACTCAAAACGAAGCACGATGATTTCCGTTCTATATCCGAGATGCTGGGGAAAAAGATCGTCGTGGCTGGGACTGGGTTCTTGCTAGAAGAAAGACAACCGCTAGCGTTTAGCTCCGATGATGGATTGTGGTCATGATTTGCCAGTGCGGGCGATGGGTGCAGCGTTGGCGGGGGCTTTGAAGAAAGAGGGAAGGGTGGTGTTGAAGGCGACGACGGGCTCTGGGAAATCAACCCAAGTGCCGCAGATGATCCTGGAACAAGGTCTGGCTGGTGAGGGGCAAATTGTGATTCTCCAGCCGCGACGTCTGGCCACCCGCTTGCTGGCCAAGAGAGTGGCGCAGGAGCGGGGCGTAGCTCTGGGACAGGAGGTGGGATATCAAATCCGTCTGGAAGACCGATCCTCCGCCGCGACCCGCATTCTGTATCTGACGGAAGGAATTTTGTTACGAAAACTGGTCAGTGACCCGGACTTGAAAGGGATCAGCGTTTTGATTTTTGACGAATTTCATGAGCGTCATTTATACAGTGACCTGAGCCTGGCCCGGGCCTTGGAACTGCAAAAGTCGCGCCGAGCGGATTTGAAAATTGTGGTGATGTCGGCCACCCTGACCACGGAGCTACTTTCGACTTATCTGAATCCTTGTCAGGTTTTGGAATCGGAGAGTCGCCAATTTACGGTGACGGAGGAGTATCTGCCCTTGGGTTCGGTGACGGAGCGGGACAAGGTTTGGGATTTGGCGGCTCAGGGTGTGGCGGATTTGATCAAGCGGGAGGTTCCCGGTGATGTGTTGGTTTTCATGCCGGGCGCCTATGAAATCCGAAAAACCATCGAAACGCTCAGGCAATATCGGAACAGTGAAGATTGGTCGATCCGTCCGCTCTATGGGGAATTAAGTGCAGCGCAGCAGGATGAAGCGTTGGCGGACAGTGAGCGGCGCCGGGTCATTGTGGCGACCAATGTGGCGGAGACTTCCTTAACCATTCCAGGAATCCGCATCGTGGTGGATGGGGGGCTGGCCCGCGTAGCCCGATTTGATTCAAGAAGGGGGATCAACACCTTGATGGTTGAAAAAATCAGCCAGGCCTCGGCGGAGCAGCGGAAGGGTCGGGCCGGGCGCATGGACCATGGTCATTGTCTGCGACTTTGGACCCAACTGGATCAGGAACAGCGTGAGATTTCCGATCTTCCCGAGGTGCGGCGGGTGGAGATGTCGGAGGCCTTGCTTCAACTCAAGGGAACCGGGGTGAAGCGACTGGCTGAATTCAACTGGGTGGAGAGACCCGGTGAGCAGGCTTTACAAAAGGCCCTGTTGCTCCTGCAGGATTTGGGTGCGTTGAGCCTGGAGGAAGGAGAGGAAACTCTAACGGATCTGGGGAGGGAACTTCTAAAATTTCCCATGCACCCGCGATATGCGCGGATGTTGATCGAAGCCGGACGGCATGGTTGTGTCGCTCCGGTGGCGGCGGTGGCGGCCCTGTCCCAAAGCAAACCGATTTTGCGTCGTCGTAGTGGCAAACAAGCGGAGGAAAAACGCGAGGATGTTCTGGGGGATGAAGGAGCTTCGGATTTTTTTATTCAAATGCGGGCCTGGCGTTTTGCCGTGCAGAATCGTTTTGATTTTTCGCGCTGTGAACGCATGGGGATTGATGTGCAGGCGGCCCGGCAGGTGGAGGAGTTGGCGGAATCCTTTCGTCGTTTGGCGGAGCGCTCGGCTCTGCCTTTGTCCGAGAGTGCGGGGGATGAAGCCTTGATCCGCAAATGTGTGTTGGCGGGCTTTGCCGATCAGGTGGGGCGACGTCAGGATCAGGGCTCCTTGCGTTGTCATCTGGTGCATGGTCGCAAGGGGGAGTTGGCCCGGGAAAGTGTGGTGAGAGCGGAGGAGTTTTTAGTCATTACGGAGATCACAGAAATCCAGGATGGTCGAGGGGAAGTCCGCACTCTGCTGGGTCAGGCCTCTGCCATTGAGAAGGCCTGGCTGGAGGAATTGTTTCCAGAGGCGATGAAAAAGCAACGGGAAGTTTTTTTGATGAGAGCAGTCGCCGGGTGATGACGCGGGAGACGGAGTGTTATCATGATTTGGTTTTATCCGGCAAGGTGAGGGATGGTGCGCCTCTGGACGAGGCGGCGCGATTGTTGACTGAATATGTTTTGAAGGGGCGCGGGGTCTTGACGGGTTGGAATGAGAGGATGGAGCAGTGGGTTTTACGCATTTTATTTTTGCGGGGCGCGATGCCGGAACTGGGTTTGGCGGAGTTCACTCAGGAGGACAAACAGAGTTTGATTGAAAGCGCGTGTCACGGGGCGCGCAGTTACAAAGAGATCAAGGATCTGGATTTATGGCCTTCGGCCCAAGCTTGGCTTTCGGGGCAGGCACGGGGATGGTTAGAAGAGTTTGCCCCGGAACGGGTGCCGCTGGCGGGTGGAGCCAAGGCCAAGGTGACCTACGCGGCCCACGAAGCACCAAGTTTATCGGTCAAGATTCAGGATTTGTTTGGGCAGAAAGAAAACCCACGCATCGCGGCAGGTAAGGTGCCTCTGGTGATCAAAATTTTGGCTCCGAACTTTCGTCCGGTGCAGGTCACTTCCGATTTGGCTTCCTTTTGGAAGTTAAACTACCCTGCGTTGAAGGTGGAATTGCAAAGGCGTTATCCGAAACATCGTTGGATTGACTGAAGTGAGGTCCAATCCAGAAGCCGAGTTGCAGACAGTGGATCAAGGACTTGGTTTTTTGTTCAGGTCGATCCAGATACGAATCACCTTGAGCACCACGCTGAGGCCGCAACTGAAGCCGGCGACGGCGGCACCGATAAAAAGTCCCCAGACCATGCCGATGCTGAAGGAGTAGCGGACGATGGGGTCTCCGCTTTCCTTAGAGAAGAGGTCGGTGATGAAATCCGGGGAGATGAGGGCCAGAGTCATGCCGAAGAGTCCTCCGAGCAGGGAGGAAAGAACGGCGGCGCCGAGAATGGTGAGGAAAAAGTAAAGAGCTGTTTTGATCATGGTGGACTGAGGAGGTCAACCGTAGCTCTTGAAGTATTTCTTTTTGTTCGGATCCTCTTCCGGGGTTTGAGGGGCGGGGCTTGCTTGGGTTTGGGCAGGAGCCTGGGCCGCGGGAGCCGGGGCTGGACTTGGGTGGGTGGGTTCCTCCTCCTCCAACTCGGGCATGTCAAAACCCATGTCACGTTCCGGCATCATGCTGGCCGGAGTGCCGCCGCTGGCTTCGACAAAGGCCATACGCAGGGAGGTGAGTGTTTCGTTGAAAATGTTTTCTTCCTGCTTGCTGAGGTTGCCCTTGGTTTTAATGTGAAGCACTTCGAGTTGATCGATGAGAACCTTCCCGGCTTCCAGGTTGGGCTTGTGTTGGCGTCCATCCGGGGTGGGAATCTTACCAAGAACAAAGAGCACGTTTTGAGCGTGCATCATGAGGAATTGAACGAATTTTTGAGCCAATTCACCTTGGCTCATACCGGGGTCATTACGAACTTCTGCCATAGAATGAGATTAGGGTCTTGCGGGTGAGGTGCAATGAAGATGTTTTGACAGGATGGACAGGAAAAGAGAGAGATTAGAAGTTTTGTGAAGCCTCATGGTGCGGAGGGTTTGGGTTCCAGGAGGATGCTGATTTGGTCGGGTTTAGAGAAGTGGCTGCGGATGAGGGTGTTGACTTCCTCGAGGTGATGTTGCGGATGCGTTCGAGGAGTTGGTTTTCGTAATTAATTCCCAGTCCGTAGAGCTGGCCGAGGCCAGCTTTGTAGGCGATAGCGGCGGCGCTCTGGTCTTGGAGGAGCCGTTGGCCGAGAAGCTTCGCCCGTGCGCGTTCGAGTTCGGGCTTTTGCAAGCCTTGTTCCACGAGGATGCGGATTTCATCCTGGATTTCCGCGCGCACTTTTTCGGCTTTGCCTGGAGCGGTGCCTGCATAGAAAAGGAACATACCGGGTTGGCGACCTATCATCTGCTGGGTGCCCACGAAGTAGGCCAGGGACTGTTTTTCGCGGATGCGAATGAAAAGTCGGGAGGCCAGAT
This sequence comes from Blastochloris sp., assembly GCA_012031345.1. GTDB lineage: Bacteria > Verrucomicrobiota > Verrucomicrobiia > Methylacidiphilales > JAAUTS01 > JAAUTS01. The sequence continues at coordinate 11,363 of JAAUTS010000025.1, forward strand.
CGGACAGGGCTTCATCCACCACTTCCAGCGCGGCACGGTCCGGACTGCCGACTTCGACTCCGGGATAGCCAATCATGACAATGGCCTGATTTTTGGGAGTGGTGCTGGGGAAGATGGTGCCGCGGCCTTGGAAGTCCGGTTGGGCCTGGGTTTGGAAGACCTCTCCTTTGGGCAGCTTGGTGAAAGCTTTGTCCAGCAGGGATTGTGCTGCAGTGTTTTCAAAACTGCCACCGACGCAGAGCACGAGGTTGGAGCTGTTGACAAGGCGGCGATGGAACTGGAGAAGGTCCTGGCGGCTCAGCTTGGAGAGACTGGATTCGGAGCCCAGGCTGTTGAGGGCGTAGGGATGGGACCCGAAGAGTTTTTCCTTGAGCAGGAGTTGAGCAACGGCGGTGGGTTGATCCTGTTGCAACTTGAGGGCGGTGAGCTGCTGCTTTTTTTCCTGGGCGATTTCGTCTTCCGGGAAGGAGGGATTGAGTGCGAGATCGGCCACGAGTTCGACTGCTTTGGGCAGATCATTTTCCAGAACTTCAATGGCGATGGTGAAGGAGTTGTTGCCAGAAGAGCATTCGAGGGAGCCGCCGAGGTTTTCCACTTCGAGGGCGATTTGTTCGGCACTGCGGCTCTGGGTGCCCTTGGTCAGGACTCGGGCCATGAGTTGACCGATGCCGGAATTTTTCTGATCTTCCGCCAGGAGCCCGCCTTGGAAGAGGGCGCGGACGGTGACGAGGGGAACTTTGGGATCGGATTTGAGGATGAGGGGCACCCCGTTTTTCAAAGTTTCCTGCACCAGCGTCGCGGAACTTTGGGTTGGGCTGCGTTGGGGCTCTGAGTTTTTGGTGGTGGAGGTGGGGGGGCGGAGGGAGACGACATTAAGATTTTGGGGTATCAGATATTTTTTTGCGACCCGTTGGAGATCGGCGGCGGAGACCTGAGAGACTTTTTCCAGATAATGGTCACCGTAATGCACATCACCTGCACTAAACCAACTGCCGCCGAGCGAGGCGGCGAGGCCTGAGACTGTTTTAAGTTCCGAGGCCCGGTCACTGATGACTTTGCGTCGTGCTTTTTCCAGTTCCTGACGGCTGATGGTTTGGGTTTGGATCTGTTCGATTCGTTGCAGGAGAATGGCTTCGATTTGTTCCAGACTTTGGCCGGAGTCCGCTGGGAGCACGGCGGAGAGGCCCCAGAGTCCGGACTGGGTGGGGGGTGTAGGAGAAGGCGGAGATGCTGCTGAGAATCTTTTCCTTTTCCACCAGATCCAGGTTGAGGCGGGAGCTGCGGCCATCTCCGAGCACGATGGAGAGAACATCCAGGGCATAGACATCGGGGTGGGTCAGGCCGGGGATATGCCAGGCGAGCATGAGGCGGGTCAGGTCGGTGGGGAAGGTTTCATGGCGTTCACGACGACCGAGTTGGGCGGGTTCGACCGGGATGTAGGTGTCGGGGAGCACCTTGCGTGGGATGCTGCCCGTGGCTTGAGTCAGGAATTCGATGACTTCCCGGGATTGAACCGCCCCGGTGACGACGAAGGTGATGTTGTTAGGAACATAGTGTTGACGGTAGTAGGCCAGGACGTCTTCGCGGGTCAGGGTGTTGTAAAGATCGAGGTGTCCGATGACGGGATATTTGTAGGGGTGGGTTTGGAAGGCGGTGGCGAAGAGGTTGAGAAAAAGGACACGCTCGGGATTGTCGGCCCCATGGCGAATTCGCGCCGGATGACTTCTTGTTCCTTGGCATATTCGTTGACGGGGAGAGTGCTGTGGAAGATGGCATCTGTGAGAACATCCAGCAGGGTCTGCCAACCTGCGCTGGGTGCGTCGATGTAATAAACGGTGCGATCAAAGGAGGTGTAAGCATTGATGTAACCGCCGACGGATTGGATGGTTTGGGCGATTTCTGAGTTGCCACGTTTTTCTGTGCCCTTGAAGAGCATGTGTTCGAGGATGTGGGAGATGCCCGTGCCGAGATAGCGACCTTCGGAGATGCTGCCCGCCCGGCACCAAGCCTGGACAGAGACGACGGGGGAGCTGTGATCTTCCTGGACGAGAATGGTGAGTCCGTTGGGCAGAACTGTGTGAGTGACCTGCACGGGGCAAACTTGATTTCGGAACGGTCGGAGGCGTCGGAGCTGGACATAGATTTTTTACAGGAAAGAAGCACAGAAAAAGTTAGTGCCAGAGCGAGCAGGGGCAAGAGCTTCGGCAAAATGGAACGACGCAGGAAGGAACGACTCATGGAAGTGGGTGGAGCGGAGGATGGGCTGTGACCCGCGCTGGCGGGCTGGGGGGGACTATTCCGTAGGGGGCGTGGTTTTGATGGAGGGATCCTTGGGGTTGGATTTCTTGGGGTCCGACTTGATCCGGCTGGTGGTTTTCCGGGTTTTCTTGCGTGGTTTGATAGGGGTTTCTTCCTCGGGGAGGGGGAGAAAAGGCTGAACAAAGGCTTCCTCAAAGCTGTAGATTTCGGTGAAGTCTTCCAGTCGGTCGGACTCGCTTTTGCCAAGGATGCCGTTGTTGACCAGATTAAAGACAATCTGGCCGAAATCTTCACAGCTCTGGATACCCCAATCATTCAGCACAAGTTTGCTCATGGGTCCGAATTCCCGCAGGGGCATGGTTTTTTCATGCCTTCCAAGAGTTCCGGTCCGGTGACATGGCGCGGGGTGGAGCTGTTGCTGCGTTTGAGGGATTTGAGGGTGTAATCAAGACCCTCACGAATGAAGCGATAGGCGGCGGGCTGATAGCGGGAATCGTTTTTGACGATTTGGAGGACAACTTGATCGAAGTTGTTTTTCTGCATAAGCAATTACTTGTTAACCTGTTGCGTTGGCTTGGTCCAGGGCGTCTTACCTCGGATCATGGTCAAGGTAGCTCCGATCAGGAGAAGGGAAAGTAAAAAGACCACGATCTTTTTTTTCACCAGAGGTCAATTCGAATTTGAACTGCATGGCGCGTCGGGGTGGGGGAGTCAGCCCACGGCGAAGTTGATCAGTTTACCGGGCACAACGATAACTTTGCGAACCTGCTTGTCACCGAGCCAGGAGAGGAAATCCGCGTGAGCGCGGGCGAGGGATTCGTAGTCGCTCTGAGGCAGCTCCGCCGGGACAAGAAGTTTACCGCGAAGTTTTCCGTTAAATTGGACGATGATTTCCAGCTCATTTTCAATCAGGAGACTTTCCTCCCAGCGGGGCCAGGGTTCGTGGGAAAGACTCCGGGAGTGACCGAGCAGGCTCCAGAGTTCTTCAGCCAAGTGAGGGCGAAGGGAGCGAGCAGCAGAGTGTAGCTTCCAGGACGGAGCGTGGACGTTGTTCGAGTTTGGTCAATTCGTTGCTGAGAATCATGAGCTCGGAAATGGCGGTATTAAAGGCCAGAGACTCAAGATCCTGAGTGATTTTTTTGATGGCTTTGTGCAGAGCTTTGAGAGTGGTAGGCTGGGGGGGGAGATCCTGAACGGCTTCCGAGAGGTGCCAGAGACCTTCCTGATCCTCTTTCATGACCAGACGCCAGGAACGGCCCAGGAAACGATAGACGCCTTCCACGCCCTTCGTGCTCCAGGGTTTGACCTGTTCGAGTGGGCCCATGAACATTTCAAATAAGCGCAGCGCATCGGCTCCGTATTCCTCAATGACATCGTCCGGGTTGACGACGTTGCCGAGGGACTTGGACATTTTTTGGTTATCCTCGCCCAGGATGAGACCTTGGTTGACCAATTTATGAAAGGGTTCCGGGCTGCTGACCACGCCGATGTCGAAAAGCACCTTGTGCCAGAAGCGGGCGTAGAGGAGGTGGAGGACGGCATGTTCCGCGCCGCCTATGTAAAGGTCCACTCCCTTATCTCCCAACCAGTAACGTTCAGCTTCGCGCGAGATGGGGGCTTGGTCGTTATGCGGATCGCAGTAACGCAAATAATACCAACAGGAGCCAGCCCATTGGGGCATGGTGTTGGTCTCGCGCAGGGAACCGTCCGGAAGTTGCAGCCAATCCTTGGCTTTGGAGAGAGGAGCAAGTCCTTCCGCGCTGGGTTTGTAATCATCCAATTCTGGCAAAGTGAGCGGGAGATCGTCTTCGGACAAAGGCAAATGTTGACCGTCCTTCCAGACGATGGGGAAAGGTTCGCCCCAGTAGCGTTGACGGGAGAAGAGCCAGTCGCGCAATTTGTATTGGACTTGGCGTCGGCCCAAGGATTCTTTTTCCAACCAGTCCAACATGCGGGCCTTGGCCTCGGCTGTGGGCAGGCCATTGAGAAAGCTGGATTGGACGGCAACACCTTCACCCGCGAAGGCCTGGTCTGTCGCGGCAAGGTCCTGACCAGGCTCTGCGCTCGGACTGACCACCTGGATGATGGGCAAATGAAATAGTCGCGCGAATTCGTGGTCACGCTCGTCATAGGCAGGCACGGCCATGATGGCACCCGTGCCGTAACCCGTAAGAACGTAGTCGGCGATCCAGACGGGGATTTCCTGGCCGTTGACGGGATTGATGGCATGGGCTCCGGTGAAGACACCGCTTTTGCTTTTGGCCAGATCGGTGCGCTCGAGATCGGACTTGGCGGAAATTTCGCGGATATAATTTTCGACAGCGGCGCGCTGATCGGGCGTGGTGATTTTCCCAACCAAGGCATGTTCCGGAGCCAGAACCAAGTAAGTGGCACCGAAGAGTGTGTCGGGCCGCGTGGTATAGACTTCCACTTGAAGATCGCCCTGAGTGATGGAAAAGCGCACCAGGGCACCTTCGGAGCGGCCGATCCAGTTGCGTTGCATGTCTTTGAGCGACTCGGGCCAATCGAGGCCGTCGAGATCCTGGAGGAGACGCTCGGCGTAGGCGGTGATTTTCAACATCCACTGGCGCAGGGGCCGTTTCTCCACGGGATGATTGCCTCGTTCGGAGCGGGGACCTTCCGCCGTGGCCAGGATTTCCTCGTTGGCCAGGACGGTGCCGAGTTGGGGGCAATACCAGACGGGGGCTTCCGAGACATAAGCCAGGCCCTTTTTATAAAGCTGGAGAAAAATCCATTGGCTCCAGCGATAGTAGGCAGGGTCCGTGGTGTTGATCTCGCGGTCCCAATCGTAGGAAAAGCCGAGGGCTTTGATTTGGCGTTTGAAGGTGGCGATGTTTTTTTCCGTGGTGATGCGGGGATGGGTTCCGGTCTGGACGGCGTATTGTTCCGCCGGGAGACCGAAGGCGTCCCAACCCATGGGATGAAGGACGTTGTAACCGCACATGCGTTTGTAGCGGCTGAGGATGTCGGTGGCGGTGTAGCCTTCCGGGTGGCCGACGTGCAGACCTGCTCCCGAGGGGTAGGGGAACATGTCGAGCGCGTAGAATTTGGGTTTCTCCGAGCCGGGCTGGCCGGGGTTGGCGGCGCGAAAGGAATGGTGTTGATCCCAATAGGCCTGCCATTTGGGTTCGATCTCGTAGAAGGGATATTGTTTGCGTGGACGCATGATGGAAATTTTTTGATCTCGGATTTCCCGGTAAGAGCAATCAGAGGTAGGGAGTCAAGAGGGGCTTGAGTTGCTCGATTCGGGCCGCAGGCCAGTGTTCACGCGGGGTCATGATGGCCGTGGCGAGAGCCTTATGACAGGGCGTGACGTCATGAAGCGGAATTTGAGCGACAGCGTGGGTGACGGTGCGTTGGGCGAGTTCGGCGTTCTCCCGGAGGATGGCCACGACTTCCGCCACGTTGACTTCACCCTCGGATTCATGCCAGCAATCGTAGTCGGTCACCATGGAAACGCTGGCGTAGCTGATCTCGGCTTCCCGCGCGAGTTTGGCTTCGGCCAGATTGGTCATGCCGATGACGTCGAAACCCTGACTGCGGTGAAACTGACATTCGGCCAGGGTGGAGAAGGCCGGGCCTTCCATATTGACATAGGTGCCGCCCCAATGGCAGGTGGCGCCGCAGGTGCTGGCGGATTGGTAAAGTATGGTGGCCAATTTTTTGCAGATGGGTTGGCCGAAGCTGACATGAGCCACCAGTCCTTGGCCGAAGAAGCTGTGTTCTTCACGGTTTTTAGTCCGATCAAAAAATTGCAGCGGCAAAACAAAATGGCGGGGTTTGAGTTCCTCTTTGAGCGAACCAACCGCGCTCAGGCTGATGAGCCAACGGACGCCGAGTTTTTTCAAGGCCCAGATGTTGGCGCGATGGGGGATTTCCTGGGGCAACAAGGAATGGTGCCGACCGTGACGGGCGAGGAAAGCCACACGGCGACCGTTCAGGGTGCCGACGCGGATGGCGTCCGAGCTGGGGCCGTAGGGCGTGTCGATCTGAAGCTCTTCAACATCGTTCAGCCCGGCCATGTGATACAGGCCGCTGCCTCCGATGATGGCGATGGGGATGGGGGACATGCTCATGTTGGATGGGTTGCTGGGATTCGGCGGGGAATCATTCCACGGTAACGGATTTGGCCAGGTTGCGGGGCTTGTCCACATCGCGACCGAGGGCTACGGCGGTGTGGTAGGAAAGAAGCTGAAGGGGGATGGCGTTGAGGATGGGTTGGAGCAGCTCGAGGTTTTCGGAACCACAATCACGTCGTCGGCCAGACGTTTGATTTCCGCAGGATCCGGCGTGGTCACGGCGATGACAGGGCCTCCCCGCGCTTTGATTTCCTGCAGGCTGTTCATGTTTTTTCAAAGAGCGTGTCCTTGGGACAGATCATGATGGAGGGGGTGGACTTGTCGATCAGGGCGATGACGCCATGCTTCAGCTCGGAGGAGGGGTAGCCCTCGGCATGGATGTAGGTGATTTCCTTCATTTTCAAGGCACCTTCGAGGGCGATGGGGAAGTTGGCCTGACGTCCGAGAAAGAGCATGCTGCGGCTCTGGGCATATTTTTCGGCAACATGACGGATGCTTTCCGTAGTTTGCAGAATTTCCCGGACTTGATCGGGAAGTTTGTGTAGGGCATCAATGAGTTCTTGCCCGGAGGAGGCGGACATGGTGCGGATGCGACCCAGCAGCAGAGCCAAGAGCGAGAAGATGGTGACTTGCGAGACGAAGGACTTGGTGGCGGCCACACCGATTTCCGGTCCGGCATGCATATAGACCCCGCCGTTGGACTCGCGGGCGATGGTGCTGCCCACGTTGTTGCAGATGCCGAGAACCTTGAAACCTTTACGCTGTCCCTCACGCAATGCCCCGAGCGTATCGGCGGTCTCTCCCGATTGGCTGACGGTGAAGATCAAGGTGTGGCGGTCCAGGGGGCAGTTGCGATAACGAAACTCGCTGGCAAAATCCGTCTCAACGGGAATGTGGGCCAGGCTTTCGATCATGTGTTCCCCGACCATGCCGGCATGGAGTGCAGTGCCACAGGCCAGGATGATGACACGGTTGATGTCGCGCAGCTCTTCATTGGTCAAATTCAGACCGCCGAGACGCGCGGAAGCTTCTTCTTTGCTCAGACGTCCGCGCAAGGCGTTCTCGATGGTGACGGGTTGCTCGTAAATTTCTTTGAGCATGAAGTGAGGGTATTCTCCCTTCTCCGCCGCTTCCGGGGAGAGATCGAGTTCCTTGATTTCAAAAGAAGCCGCCTCATTTCCCAGGGTGGAGATGGAGAATTGACCGGGCCGCAGAGTGACGACGTCGAAGTCCTTCAGGTAAACAACCTTTTGAGTGTAAGGCAGCAGAGCGGTGTGATCGCTGGAGAGAAATTGTTCATTCTCACCCACCCCCAAAACCAGCGGACTGCCACGTCGGGCACCGACGACAAAATGCGGATGATCCTGGTGGATGGCGGCGATGCCGTAGGTGCCTTCCACTTCGTTCAAGGCGGCTTGGACTGCCTGGAGGAAACGGTCTTCCCCTTCGAGCACGGAATTTTCGTAGTGCATGCCGATGAGATGGGCCAGCACCTCGGTGTCCGTGCTGGAGCTGAAGCTGTGACCAGCGGCCAGCATTTGATCTTTGAGCATTTGATAGTTTTCCACCACACCGTTATGAACCAGGGCAATTTTTCCGCTTTGATCGAGGTGAGGGTGGGCGTTGCTGTCGTTAGGTTCGCCGTGGGTGGCCCAACGGGTATGGCAAATGCCTGTGGTGCCGTGGCTGGGCTTTTTCAAAACCAACTGGGCCAGTTCATTGATACGCCCGGCTTTTTTACGAACGATAAGCCCGGAGCCGTTTTGGGTGGCGATCCCGGCTGAGTCGTAGCCGCGATATTCCAGACGTCCGAGGGCGTCGAGCAGGATGGGTTGGGCATCGCGTTGGCCCGTATAAGCAACAATTCCACACATAAAAGGTAATCAGAGAAACATCTTGTTTACCCTCTGCCTTTCACTAAGGTCAATGGAATCCGTCTATGGCTACAAATTATCCGGACTTAAGTCGTGTCATTGGAGTGATTTTGGGTGGAGGAGCTGGAACCCGGCTTTTCCCCTTAACCAAGGAGAGAGCCAAGCCTGCCGTGCCTTTGGCGGGTAAATATCGCTTGGTCGATATTCCTATCAGCCTTTGCATCAGCTCGGGCATCAAACGCATCTTTCTCCTGACCCAATATCTCAGCTCCTCCCTGCACCGGCACGTCCAACAGAGTTATCGCTTTGATGATTATCACCCCCGCGGCTTCATCGAGATCATGGCCGCCACCCAGAAAGGTGACAGCTCCGGCTGGTATCAGGGCACAGCCGACGCCGTGCGGCAGAACATGATTCATTTTCGCACCCATAACTACGACCTGGTTCTCATTCTTTCCGGTGACCAGCTCTATCGCATGGACTTCAAACAGATCATCGATCAACACGTCAAATCCGGTGCGGAAGTGACGGTGGCCACCATCCCGGTGGCGCGTGAGCCCGCCCGCAGCTTTGGCATCATGCAGATCAATGAGAACAAAGAAATTGTCCGTTTCGTCGAGAAACCCAAACAGGATGAAGTTCTCGATACTCTGAAAATGGGGCACGAAAGCCTACGACAAATTGGTCGTCATGAAGGTGAAGATTTGTTCCTGGCCTCCATGGGCATCTACGTTTTCAACCGGGAAGCCATGAATGAGGCCCTGGCCAATCCCGCCGAACAGGACTTCGGTAAGGACATCATCCCGCGTCTGATCGGAAATCAAAAAATCTTCTCCTACGTCTATCAAGGTTACTGGGAAGACATCGGAACCATCCGCGCCTTCTATGATGCCAACCTCGACCTGACCAAGCCCATCCCGGACTTTGACTTCTACGATTCCTCCTCCCCCATCTACACCCGGGCCCGCTTCCTGCCCTCCTCCAAGATCAATGCCAGCCGAATCGAACGCGCCATCGTGGCGGACGGCTGCATCCTGAACAACGCCGACATCCAGCACTCTATCATCGGTATCCGTAGCCGATTGGATGACGGAGTCCGGGTCAAGGACAGCATCATTATGGGTGCCGACTACTACGAGAGTCTGCGGAGCCTGGAGGAAAACAAACGCACCGGACGCCCTGCGGTAGGCATCGGAGCCAACACCGTGATTGAAGGGGCCATCGTCGATAAAAACGCCCGCATCGGACGTGACGTGGTCATCCGCGCGGAAGGCAAGTCGGGCAGCATCGATCACGAACTGTATCATTTCCGCGATGGCATTGTGGTCATCCCCAAGGACTGCGTGGTCCCCGACGGCACCGTCATCTGATTTTTCGCGCCCGTGATTTAGTGGTAGAATGCGAGCTTCCCAAGCTTGATGTGAGGGTTCGATTCCCTCCGGGCGCAAAAAGAGAACCCGAACGAAGTGAGTCTGCGTGTCACGAAGTGACTTATCTGTGAAGCAAAAATCTACCCTAAAAAATTCACCGTGAAGGGTTGGAAGGACTTGAAGGGGGACGGGTAAAAATTATTTCGTGCGGGAAGGTTCATGATCTTTAAGACTTTCCCGTTTGAAACAATGGCTGCTTGAAGACTTAACGATAGCCGGGAAGGTATTTCTTTTCGGCGGAAAAAAGTTCCAGAGCCATGGCCTTAATTTCAGCGGGGGAGCAGACGGCGGCACAGAGAGGGTCCAGCATCAGGGCATGGATGGCGGCTTCCTTGCTTTTGCTCAAAGATGCCTGGGCAGCCAAATCAAAGACACGCATGTTGGATTCACACAATGCCGCCATTTGTGAGGGCAGGGCGCCATAACGGGTGGGTTGAACGCCGTTGCGGTCCACCAGGCAGGCCACTTCAACACAGCCGTCGGCAGACAGATTGCTGATCAGGGGACCGGCTCCACCCCGGCTGCGGTTCATGACATTGCCATGAATGCGGTGTAGACTGTTCTTTTCACGTGCTTCAATAATCCAACTCGCATATTCCCAACTGCGCTCAAACTCGATCTTTTCCTGACCCGCCAACAGTCGGCTGCGCTGCTCATCTGCGGCCCGACGCCAGTCCGGCCAGTGGTTGGCGTAAAAGGAGGATTCGCCATCGTATTTCCCGCGCATGTAGGTTTTGAGTAAGTCCTTGCGTTTCCGATAGTAGGGCAGGTATTCCGAGAGATGACCGCTGGATTCCGTAATGAAGGCGCCGAAATGGAGCATCATGTCTTTGCGGACCAGATCGCCCTGATCCCAGTCCTGACTTGGTTTTCCTGCCAAGTCTTTCTCCGCCAAGCGATGAAGTTTGGGATAAAGATCGCGGCCACGATGTTTCAGAGTGGTGAACCAAGCCAGATGGTTGATGCCCGCGCAGGTCCACTCCATCTCGGGATAGGGAACCCCCGCTCTTTTGGCCAGAAGATGACTCGTTCCCTGCACCGAGTGACATAAACCCACCACCTGCATGAAACTCTGCCGTCCTGCAGCCAGGCAAAGCATGTTCATCGGATTGGTGTAATTCAAAACGAGAGCTTGAGGACAAAGCTCCTCCGCATCACGCAGCACGTCCAGGAAGACAGGAACCGTCCGCAGACCTTTGAAGATTCCGCCCGGTCCAATGGTGTCACCGATGCACTGATCCACGCCATACTTGAGAGGGATGTCATTGTCATGCCGGACGCAATCCGTGCCGCTCACTTCGATGCAGTTGATCAGGTAATCACTGTCCGCCATCACCTCGCGACGTCGCGTGGAGGCCAGCACCGTCCATTGCCCGCCACCACGGGCGGCAAGGATGCGTTCGGTCAATTTTTCATCAACCCCAGCCGACGCGAATCAATATCCACCAGCGCGAACACCCCGCCGACCTGACCGGGAGTCAGAAGCAGGTCCTTGATCATGGTGCTGGTGAAAAAACTGCCCGCCCCGAGCATCGTCACCTTGATCGGACGGGAGAACTGGCCCGGCAGCCCGTTGGAAGTTTCAGCTTTTTGGGTGTGGGCGGCGTGCCCGGCCTTTTTTACTACAGAACGTTTCTGTGATGTCATTCAAGGAGCATGGGCTTTCCATGCTTTGGCAACAGATGAAAAATGTGATCTTGAGCTATGATTTTGTGATCCATAGGCTCGTCACCATGCAGCGCCCTGAACTGTTTGCCACGCATCGGAGCGGGGGAAAGGAAACCAGAAGCAGTGTCCGCTACCACTGGCATTGCCGTGACCGTGGTGCCCTGGCTCAGGTCATCATTCAACAGACCCTGTCGGGAAAAGGCTGCTTTGAGGATCGACAAGGCCGGAGGGAGGTGGACGTGGATTGGGCCTTTCTGGCCTTAGTGCCGGGTGAGGCCCGTTATTATTATCCTGCCGGAGCCCAGATGCCGTGGACCTTTCAATGGATCAATCTTTACGGCCCAGAAAGTCTGCGCTGGGGGGAGAATCTCCAGAAACGGTTTGGCTCCGTTCTGCCTCTATCCCGAACATCCCGGCCAGGTCATCTCTTTCGCAAGCTCGTAACCCAGAGTCGCCACAAACAAGCGATGCAGGCCTGCCAGCACAGCGCACAAATCTACACTTTTATCATGGAATGGTGGGCCTGGCTCGAACACAGGCTGCCCGTGAAAAGCGATGGCATGAAAACGGCTATTTCGCACGTTCGCAGCCACTTTCGAGAGCCGCTGACCGTCAAAGAGCTGGCCCAGCAGGCGGGCTGCAGCCGGGAACACTTCAGCCGCGCCTTCAAGCAGGAGACCGGGACCACGCCCGCCTTGTTTCTGCGTCAGTTGCGATTGCAATCCGCTCGCTCACTGCTTCAGAAAACCGCGCTGCCTCTGCGTGAAATCGCCCAGCAATCCGGCTTCAGCTCAGCCCAGCATTTGCTCAAAGCCTATCAACGTCATGAAGGCAAATCTCCCCGTAATCCTTGAGTAAGCTTCGTCCAGAAGGTTCTCTATCCGTCTCGGTTGATTTTTTTGTAAAATGCGAGCTCCGGGATTTTCTCCCCAGCTCTCTTTCAGAACTCTGTGGGCCTGTCGTTGCTGCAACGTGAAGCGCGGGCAGGGGGGATTCGAACCCCCGGTACATTGCTGTACACACGCTTTCCAAGCGTGCGCAATCGACCACTCTGCCACCTGCCCTGAATGGAAGGGAGAAATCCTAGTGCAGAGGATCGGGCAGTGCCAGTAGAAAATCGCAGGATTTAGGATCGCCTCGAGCCGGGGATGCTGCCCAGAGTTTGGGGAATGAGGCGATTGTGTTGTTTGTTACGGCTGGCTTGGGCCTCCCTGAGGGTCTTGGTTGATGGTGCCTGGAGCCTTGGTCCGGACACTCCCGCCCCGATTCGGGCCCTCTGGCTGCAACGCAACGCGCGGCGTTTGGCTTGGGCCTTTGGCCTGCAAGTCGAGGTTTCGGGAGAGCAAGCTCCGAAAGCTGGACTCATCCTGGCCAATCATCTTGGTTACCTGGACATCCTTGTCATCGGTTCGGCCTTTCCCTGCCGCTTTGTGGCCAAAGAAGAGGTGAAGTCGTGGCCCTTGTTTGGACGTTTTGCCCGCCTGGGTGGAACCATTTTTGTGAACAGGGAATCGAGACTAGCTGTCGCTGCTTCTCTGCGAGAGATTCGGGATGCTCTGTCCGGAGGAGAGTTGTTGGTGCTTTTCCCGGAAGGCACAAGTTCCGGCGGTGAAACTGTATTGCCCTTCAAGACTTCCTTGTTGCAGACAACTGTTGAGTTGAATGTGCCCACCGTGCCAGCGGGTCTCCGCTATAAATTATCAGATCCCAGGGCCTCCGTTGCGGAGGAGGTCTGCTACTGGCGCGACATGGAGTTACTGCCGCATCTGCTGCATCTGGCCGATCATCAGGGTTTAAAGGGTTACCTGAGGCTGGGTTCGCCACGCAGTCTCCAGGGTTGGGATCGGAAGGAAGCGGCGCGCGAGATCCGGGAAACAATCTGCACTTTGATCAAGCACCTGACGAAACCAAGGCTCATTGAGCTTTCATGGTTTACTGTTGGCGCTTGGTTTCTTTCTGAAAATAAGTGCATCACCTGAATCGGGATCACCGAAACCAAAAATCAGTCCATCTACCTTCCTGGTTCCAGTAAATCCTGGAGAACTGAGATGGGTGGGAAGATGGGCAAGACTTATTCCCTGGTGATCCTTAATATTTCCAGTTCCATCTCCAATGCCTCCAACCACAGCCTGCGTCCACGTGGTATCCATAGAAAGGAAGTCTTCAAAACGGTATTCAAAGCCCTGATTAGTTTCGGAAAAAAATGGAAAATTCGATGCTGTGATTCTTCCATTCGCATGAATTTCAATTGTGGGCACTTCAGTGATTTCCGTGGGATGGGAATCAAGTGTTTTGAGGCATGAGTTGAAGTTTGCCACAATAAAACAAGATGCGAGTGCGCAGACTTTGGAAAGATCTGAACCCTCTGGCATTTGAGATT
>JAAUTS010000172.1 GCA_012031345.1 Blastochloris sp.
AAGATATTCATCAGCGCTTGGCGCGCGCGGGGCTGCGGAAAGCTTTTGAGGACCAATGCCGCGCATCTCCGCCCAGAGCATCCGCCATCCGATTCACATGGGGCGAGAGTTCCTCGCCCGCTGAAAATAACCGCAGGTTTTTCTTCAAAGGGATCATTTTCCGTAATGCTGTAACCGGCAGCTCTCATGGCCCCTAGGATATTGTCGGCAATACCGTCTTTCCCCATATTCCGGAACGCTCCGGCAAGCCTTCCGGCCACGGTGCTGTGCCCGCCTTCAAGGAGCCTGTGCAGGATCTCGGAAGCATCGGAGATCATGGACAGCGCGGCCCGGGCCTCGACGGCGGCATTTGAAAAATAGCCGGGAGCACATGATATCAAAGCAGCGGGCAGGGTCATCATCCGCAGGTTTTCCCTGATTTCCATATCATTTTTGTCCGGCAGATTCAGGCGGAGGTCCAGGATCGAGATTTCATGAAGCAGGGCAACCGGCTTGTTCCCCCCTTTTGGAGACCGGACAAGCAGTTGACCGGGCACGTTCCAGTTTCCGCCATGAAGGCTCAGGGAGTGTTCGGGGGAAAGACACCATTGATCACCAAATCTGGATTCAAGATAATCACCGCAAAAGCCCCAGAATGAGGCATACCAGGCCGTACTCTCTCCGGTCGGGTCCCCGGGCGGGCCGGAATATACCATCCCTTCATCACTTCTTTGATGAAGCCGCTTTTGACAAGACGTTCCCGGTGGGTCCGGGTCATGTTCTTGGTCTGGATTGCAACAATCCCCTGGTCTTGGAGTTTTTTCAGAACAGCGAGGGATTCTGCAAGCTTATCCTGCGGTGCCGTCATGGGTGGCCTATATATTTTGTGCCATTTTCAATGGTATTCAATTTTAATATTTTTAGGTTTTTGTGTCAAGCGGTCTTTAGGTTATCGGGTTGTGTTGTTTTTAGGTTTTTGTGTTGCAGAGGTTGTTAACGCCTGAGTCTACTGGTTTTTACAAAGCGTAGTGGAGTAGAAAAATCAATGGCAGCGATTCGTTATGCGCTTCTTTCCTGCATAGATCGGGTTTGCTTATAGCTCTATCCCCATCTCGCCAAGGAATCTGGACGGCTGCTTCGACCATCCGAAAACCTGTGCCGAAAAAGTCAGGGTCAGGCTTTCTTGTGCGCGTGTAATCGCAACGAAGCAGTTCCGACGCTCCTCCTGCATTTCAAGGGATTTGTTGCCTTTCTTGACGGCGGCCCAGCTTGGAAGCTGGTCCTCTACTAGGCCCATGAGATAAACATGTCCGAATTCCATCCCTTTTGATGCGTGGATAGTGAAACAGGGGATCGCTTCGGGCGGCTTCGGTGGTGTCTTGGAGGTTAGATCAAGTTCATGAAGCAATTGGTACAGGTTCATGTCCTCGCCCTCGAATTTTTTAGTTATTTCGGCCAAAAGCATATTCCAGACCTCTCGCTCCTCCTCGAATTCGTTGAAGGCATTCTCATCCGGTCGTGCTGTTTGCTGGCAGGCCTCCGCCCATTTCAATAGTTTGTCTGCGAAGTCTCGATAATTCAGCGAGTTCAGAAGTGGTTTGATGCCGATTTCAAGCAATCGCCGTGTTTCTTCTTCCAGAACTTCGCGGCGCTTCACTTCGTCAAGCCAGGAACGCAATAAGTCCTTAGCGTCCGCGGATGCGCGGGAAAGGACCGGAGCCAGCTCAATGCTGATACCCTCCAGTTCATAAAACGCCTTGGAAAGTCGTGCAAGTGACTGCTTATCTTCCGTTGAATTCACTAAGCGGAGTATGGCGTGCAGCATCCTTAAAGGAGCGCTTTTGAATTCATTCTTTCTGGCAGCGTAATAAACTGAAACCCCGGATTCCTCAAGTTTGCGTCCGACCAAGTCCAGAAGCTTTTTTGTCCGTGATAGTACGACGCAGTTTTTGCGCTCTTCGGCGCTCCTTTGTGATATGTCTTGCGCGATCCAGCCAGCTTCCTCATCCACCGAGTTGAAACGGAATACCCGCACGATATCACCGCTTTCACCCTGCTTGACCGCTTTCAAGGGCTTTTTGCCAGCGGATCGGTTGAGATTTTTTTCAATTAGAGCGTTGGCCAGTTCGATGACAAGTGGTGGGCAGCGGTAGTTTTCAGGTAGCTGCAACTCAGAGACGCCAAAATCATCGCGTAACGCCTGTATTCTTTTGGGCTCGCCCCATTCCATTGGTAAATAATCTGATCATCATCAGCCACGACAAACAACGTAGAAGGATCGGGTTGAGCTATATATGAAAGAATACGATATTGGGAATGATTGGTGTCTTGAAATTCATCGACAAGTATGTGCTTAAAAACTTTTCTGATATGTTTGACAAGGAATGGGTATTTTCCAAGAAGATCGAGCGATTCAGCGATCAGACTTGGAAAATCGAGAGAATTAGTCCTTCGCAATGCCTCTCTGTAAGCGGTATAAACCCGGGCTAATGGAATGGCATTATCTAAGTTGGCCTGCTGAAGCAATACTTCCGCCTTATCTATTGGGACGCACTGTTCAAGAAGCCTTGTGACTGCGGGAAGGAGCTGACTGGCCTTGAAATGATCAGGAAACGAGTAGGTCAAGTCTTTTTTGAGCTGCCCAAGAACATCATCAAGCAACGCCTCTCGGTCGGCGTCGTTTGATAGAATCTGAAAGTCTGGGCGAAAGTCAAGATGGTTGCCATGCTGCTGGAGCAACTCAGCTGTATAGGAATGAAAGGTTGTGAGGCGCACACGAGCAAATTCTTTTGGTACCAGTTTCTCGACCCTGCCGCGCATCTCAGCTGCAGCCTTGTTGGTGAAAGTAAGCGCCAAAATTCGAAAATGCTGACCTGCGGATTCCTCTAGAATTCGAGCGATGCGATTAGTCAGAACCCGAGTTTTACCAGAGCCAGGGCCAGCCAATACAAGGAGAGGCCCTTTATCCCATAGTACAGCCTCTCGTTGATTCTCGTTAAGAGTAGTTAGATCGATCATTGCTATTAGTCTCCAGCCAGTTGGACGACACGGGAAATGACGTCCTTGATTGTTTGGGGGATAGCTCCAACTCCGCGTTGCTTGACTTCAGTCGCCAATGCCTGAGCGAAGGCTGGTTTGCCCCCTGCATTTTTGATGGCCGCCTTTATCATGAGCTTCGTTTTTTTACGGCATCGCCCGCCGTTTCCTTTCGAATCTGGCTTTTAGGGTCTGGTGGTACAATGTTTTCGATAAAAGCTTGATACCCATTATGCCAGAATTCATGTTCAATATCGTGATGAGCCAAAGTCCGTGCTCTGTCGGTGGGGTTTTCTCCCACAGCAAGATGGTTGGTAGCACGGCTAACATAATCAGTTCCAGCCTGGTCTCCGTCCGCCATTAGGAACCATTGAACACCCAATGCCTTGGCAAATTTGATCAATGGCTCACCTTTTTCAATAACTTGGCTTATTTCCAAAATGGAGAAGCTGATTTGATCTTGGGAGTGTCCCATTATGTCAAACAGTAACGGTAAAAGGTGATAATCCGACTCGCCTTCTACAAGAAGCCAGCAGCGGGAAAACAAATAATGCCCTTTGGATAGGCAGATGTTGTAATTGATAGCTTGAAGCTCTCGTACTGAAAACATTCCATCCTCAACACGGCCAATTTTTGTTTCTCCATTTTTTTTAAACAGCCTACGTAACGCGGTAACCGGAACCCTCGAGACTATGTCACCCGAATGGCTCGTTACAAGAATTTGCCCGGCCATCTCCTTTAAAAATAATCCTAACGACCGAATAGCTGAAGGATGTAGATGAGCTTCGGGTTCTTCTAAAGCCAATAGAGGCGAAGATTCCGGGGCATAGGCTTCAGCCAGATTCGCGACTGTGAAGGCTTGAAAAAGCATTAATACAGCAAGGCTCTGCGTTCCTTCTCCATGTCTGTGTAAGGGGAGCTTTGCTCCGTAACACGACTTCAAATGAACCTGGATTTTTCCGACCATATCGAAGACACGGGTTGGGATTGCCTCTAAAACTACAGGATTATCTGAATCCAGCGGGACAAGCCGCTTGGCATCGGCGATTCTGCTTGTGACTTCGGTCAAGCCCTGGTTCGCCCCAATTACGGAAGCGTTAACTTCCTGAAGCATTTTCTCTATTCTTTCGCGCTGGTCTTCTGGCAATTGAATGGATTTTAGAAAACCGCTCCAGAATTGACCGCGTTGTCCGAATTCTTGGGAGGCATTACGGATTGCTGACAGAAAAAAGATTGGAACAAAACGTGAAATTAGATTGAGTGGGGTTGCGTTTTTGAGATGTAATTCCGCACCATTATTATCCAAAAAGGCCCATTTGGTCTGAAACGAACCTGATTCTGCTTCGTAATTCCCTTTCGCCTGCAATCTGATATGGTTCAGGCCATTTCCCATATCTAGTTGGATCACTTCATCCATTTGCTGGGAGATTGTATCGGGCCATTCATCTACTTGTTCCTCGGCAAAATGCAAAATGATGGAAATGGGCTCAGAGGTTTGGGGCGTTGCTGCAGAGTCTTTTAGATGAAAATCATATTCTGTGAAACGACCATCATGGCGCACACCGAAACCTCGCGTCAGCACAACCCTCAATGCCTCCAGCACTGTTGATTTCCCAACGTTGTTTTCCCCGATCAGCACCGTCAAGTTGTCAAGTTGCAGATGTAGCGAACGGATGCCACGGAAGTTTTGTATTTTGATCTCAATAAGTTTCATAAACTCAGTTCCAAATCAGACTTACTATTTGTGGCTCATGGTCCTATACGCGCATAACCAAATAATTATACAGACTTGCATATCACTACATTTCGAATATATCCGGCCAATCAATTGAATGGCGGATTGATAACTTCATATCATTGATTTCTTTGATCTACAAATTTTAAAACATCTTTATACATCCCAAATTGGACCGATAAAAACCTATCCAATATCATCCGGGCCTGTGCAAAGGCCGAGCCATCTGGGCCGGGCGGTAAATATTCCCCGGCATGGGGAAAAGAATCCAGAGGCCAGGTCTATTCCGTCTTGTAACAGGCGGTGATTTCACCAAAATACAGGGTATGATAGTCCTTGTCCGAATAGAGGCTGCCGTCATAGGCCGCATCCAGAAATTCCGGGTCCATGGCAGTTTTGTAGACGATCCTGCATTCAAAATGATAGCCCGGAATGTCAATGATCGGGGAGGCCACGGTTTTTCCGGGGGCGGTTTTCAGGCTGCATTCCTTGAATTTATCAAAGTCCGGCCGGATTTGGTTCCGCAGAACAGTACTTCTTTCTTATAATCCGAGGTGGGAATGCTCACGGTGAAATGATCGGTTTTTCAATAATGCTAAAGGTGTGGCGGGATTTGCGGACCGCCACCATGAGAACATCCTTTCTCCAGATATGGCCCATGGTGGCCCATCCGATGGTCATGGTGTTCACGGCGTCGCCTGCCTTTACCGTGAGAAAAGCGCCTTTTTTAATGATTTCCATGGCCTCTTTGGCAATGTCCATTGCTGATTTTATTTCCGTCATGGGATGTCCTTTATGTATGGGTTGTCTTCAGGGCCGGTTCCGGTCCTTGTGGTCTTCAATATAGAGCCTGACCCGGCCGGCCGGCTGAAAAATGCCAAAATGGCCTTCGCACAGGATATCGGCCTGTAAATCCAGCAGTTTCTGCATGGACCGCTGATAAGCCCCCAGGTCGGATAAAAAATGCGGATCAAAGGGGCCGTGGAGGTCCTGGCCGAAAAGGACCTTTTTGCCCTCCGATTCAACCAGGACCGAGATTGACCCGGGGGTATGGCCCGGCGTGTGGATGCAGTGGAAATCGTATGCGCTATCCTGAGAACCGTGTCGGACTGAAATCGCTGGTACAGCGTGACGGGCTCATAGGTCAGGCCGTACCAGGAGGCGGCGGTCCGTCCGTCATGGCCGGGTTCTTCAATGGGAACGGCGTCGGATTCATGGGCATAGAACCGGAGGTCCGGCAATTCCCGGCTTAATGCGGCGCAGATACCGGTATGGTCCATATGGCAATGGGTCAGGATGCAGTGCCGGATATCCTTGAACCGCAGCCCGTGGTCATCGATCTTTCGGATCATGTCCAGATCCATGCCTGCATCAATAAGGACCAGCCCCTGGCCGCTGTCCACCAGATAAACCGAGCACTCGTTGTCGCCCACATGGTAGATGTTTTTAAGAATCTGCTTCATGGATAAGCGAATAATCGATTTTTGACCTGCCGTCAAGCCGGAAACACGGAGGCCCAAACAAAAAAGCCGGTAACCATGGGAGTACCATGATGACCGGCCCTTGTATAAGCTTGGTAGCGACGCAGGGAATTGAACCCCGGACCCTGCGGATATGAGCCGCATGCTCTGACCATCTGAGCTACGTCGCCATGAACCAAAAACCCGGCAAAATTACCATAGGAAAGCGTTTATTGTCAATATGTATTTTTAATTCCCCGTCGCTTTCTCAAATCCCACCACCTTGACATTGAAATTCTGAAGTTTTCGGGAAGATCGGAAAAGACGATCATAAAGGGGATGCCCGCGCCGGGTTTGATCTCGGCATTGGAATTGTGGGCCCCCTC
>JAAUTS010000173.1 GCA_012031345.1 Blastochloris sp.
TTGGGAAGGGGAATGAGGGTGGGTAGGGCGGGGTGGAAGAAATTTGGAGTTGTTCACAAGTTTTAAAATTAAGGCTTGACCTGAATGCGGGAAGACAAGGGAGCTTTAAAGCTTTTAAACAAAGGGCTTTACAGGGAAGTTCCGTTTTCTATATTCAAAATCATCAGGAGCCCAGACCCCTAATCTGTCCCCAAAGTATGTTTTTTCGATTTTTTTACAAAAACAACATTCCACCATGGTGGCGCTGCTGTTGTGGGCCGGGCTGGTGGCGGCGCAGGGACAGTTGATTTACCAGGAGAATTTTAACAACGGCACAGCTCCGGGCTGGGTGTTTATCACAGACTCCGGGGGCACGGAGCCGACAGCGCGCTTGACCTCTGGGGCCTCACCAGCGGTGCAGGATCCTGAGAATGGACAGGTGGCCTTGGACAGTCCGGGCCAAGGCTGGTTACGTCTGGCCAGCACGACAGGGAATCAGGCCAACGCGGCGTATTATGACTTTGCCATGCCTTCCGTGGGAACGCGGTTGACAGCGACCTTTGATTTCACGATGTGGGGGGGGAGTGGGGCGGATGGGATTATTTTGCGTTGAGTGATGCCTCGGTGGCGTTCGATCCGGGAGCCTTCGGGGGTTCGCTGGGTTATGCCCAACGGACGGGTTTGAACGGGATGGCCGGGGGCTATGTGGGGATGGGTTTGGATGTGTTCGGGAATTATTCCAATGACACAGAGGGGCGTAATGGCGGAGCGACCAGTTCGATTATTACCAATGAGGTGGCGGTGCGTGGAGAGGATACGAGTGTGGCCAATGATGGGTCGAGCGGTTTTGCTTATGTGGCGGGGACGCTGGATGGGGGCAGTAATTTGGAGACCATCGTGGCGGGGAGTAACGATAACCTTGGATTCACGAGTGCCACGCAAAGACCGGACCAGGACGCTTTGGAGTATCGCAAGGCCCAGATGGTGGTGGACGAGAATGGGCAAGTCACGGTCAGGGTGCAATTTGGTTACGACACCAATGGAGATGGCAATCCTGACAATGATTTCATCACCCTGTTTACGGGCACCCTGCCGGGGACCCGTCCGGACACTCTGCGCTTCAGCTTCACGGCAGGCACGGGGGGATCCAATCAGGTGCATGAGATTCGCAATTTTTCCATCGTGACGGAAAACACGGCCACCAGCAACGGGTTCTATTGGGATGATGATGCGGAGCAAAGTCCGGGGCTTTGGGCCACGGGGAGCAACTGGCGCAAGACCTCGGCCAATGAAAATGTGGCTCCGGCGGTGCGGGACTTTGTGTATTTTACGGATTTGTTTGCCAACACGGACTCGAACATGACGGTCAGCTTGAACGGGGCGGATCGGGAGATCAGCGGGGCGATTTTTTCCGGTCAATACGGATACACTTTGACGGGGAACACCTTGATTTTGGACCAGAATCCGGATGGCACTTCAGGCACGTCCTACATCACGATTCAGCCCAATGCCGAGGGGCAATCGGCGGCCCATACCATTGCCTCCGGGGTGCGTTTGGACAACAACGCGGTGTTGGCTCATTACACGACGGAGTCTTTCACGATTTCCGGGGCGGTGAACTTGCAGGGGAACAATTTACGGATCAAGCCTGACAGCAGTGGAGTGACGACCCTGAGTGGTGTGGTGAGTGGCACGGGTGGGACTTTGACGAAAGAAGGGGATGGCACAGCCGTATTGTCGGGTAACAACACCTACACGGGCGCGACCACGGTAAGCAACGGGATTTTAGAAATACGCAATAACAATGCGCTGGGTAGCACGGCGGCGGGAACCACGGTGCAGAGTGGGGGCACGCTCGCCCTGTCCAGCAACATTTCGGTCCCGGCGGCCGAGGGCATCAGCATCGTGGGTAACGGGGAAAGCAGTCGTGGCGCGCTGCTCAACTTGTCTGGGGCCAACACGATTGGTTCCACCGTGACGATGACGGGCAACAGTTTGGTGGCGGCGGAAGGGGGAAGTTTGACCTTTTCCAACGGCACTTCCTTCAGCACAGGAGGGAATGATTTAACCTTTCAAACCGCGACGGGAACGACCATCACCGTTTCCGGCGTGATCAATGGCACGGGCACGGATTTGGTCAAGAACGGCACAGGAACCTTGGTTTTAGCGGCGAACAACACCTATACGGGGAGACTACAGTCAATGCGGGAACCTTGAGGATCGAGAACATCGGGGCTCTGGGCACGGATGCGGGAGACACGACGGTGTTGTCTGGAGCCACCTTGGAAGTGGCTAGTCTGGGGGGTAGCTGTGTCTGGGGCGGAGACGATCAACCTTTCCGGTGATGGCGTGGCAGGGAAGGCTGCCTTGTGGGCAGCGGCGGGTGCCAGTGAGCTGGATAGTGGTATCAATGTGGGCAGCGGGGGAGCCAGTCTGGGGGCGGCGAGCGGGCGACGTTGACACTGGATGGAGACATCAGCGGTTCAGGGCCAGTTTTGGTCAAAGGGGCGGGAACCGTAGAGTTTACCGATCCCAGCTCCTTTACAGGTCCCTTGACGATTGGCACAGGCACGGACACGGTGACTTTACGATATGGCGGAGGGGCCAATCGCATCGTGGACAGCGTGGCGGTGACGGTCAACAGCGGGGCGAATTGGGATTTGAATAATTTGTCGGACACGGTGGGTTCGCTGGCAGGAGCGGGAAATGTGCAATTGGATGCGGCGACCTTGACGGTGGGAGGAAACAACAGCAGCACGACCTATTCGGGGGTGATGAGTGAGACGGGTAACCTGACCAAGACCGGGACGGGGACTTTCACGCTGACGGGGGCCAATACCTTTACGGGAACCTTGAGTGCGAATCAGGGCATCACTTCGTTGGGCGCGGCCAATGTATTGGCAAATACCATGACCTTGGCTCTGGGGGGCGGGACGTTGCAGGTTAATGGCTTTGCTGAGACCTATGGGGCGTTTGATCTTAATGCCAGCTCTACGATTGACTACACCGGGACCACTGGAGGTTTGCTCACGGCATCCTCCGTGGCAGGAAGCCCGACGGGAACACTGACGGTTGACAATTGGTTTGGTAATGCGTTGACGACATCACCTGTTTCCACCACAACCGCTTTTTTCGTCAACACGGGAGCCATCTCAGCGGACATGACCACTCTGGCCACCAACACCAACTTCACGGGCTGGGGAACGGGTGCGGGCTGGAAAACGGTTACTGGTGGCTTTGAGTTGGTGCCGATTTTAACGGGGGTGTTTCGCTGGGATCGGGATGACGGAAACTGGAGTACTGCTGCAGGGGATGACCCCAACTGGGTGGGAAATAACGGTCCGCCGGATAACACAGCGGGCACAGCGGTTTACTTTGGGGATGATGAAGATCCGGCAGGAGGAACTCAAAATCCGGGTGACTCCAAAACCATCACGCTTCTCAGTGGGCGCACGGTGGGAACTATGATTTTGGATGGAACAGGGGGTCGTGATTATAACTTCCGTGGCGATGCAGGGGGTGGTAATGAAACTTTGACTTTTAATCAAACGGGAACAGCCACCGCGTTCCTGACCGTTGGGGGGACAGAAAGTCATATCATTGGGGATACGAACACGGATGATTTTCGAGTTAGTGTGGCGCTTTCGGACAACCTTCTCATTCAGAATAATTCCTCTGCTGCGGATGGATTGACTTTCGGCACCAGTGGAGGTGATCACACCTTCGACACCAACGGCAACAGCGTAACCATCACGGGCACCAGCAAGACTTTGATTCACAGTCAGGTGACGGATTCCGGTTCCATCATCAAAAACGGTTCTGGCATTCTGGAGTTGACCGATACTAACAATACGTATTCGGGAGGCACCACCCTGAACCAAGGCACCTTGCAGATTGGTTCCGATGCCGCCTTGGGCACGGGAACCTTGACCATCAACGGTGGCATCATCCAAGCCACGGGCGGAGCGCGCACTGTGGACGAGCGAACGGATATCAATGGCAGCTTTACGTTTAGTGGCACCAACACACTCAGCCTAACACGCAATGGCGTGAGCACGGTGGGAGCTGGCACGCATACCATCACGGTTGAAAACGTGACGGGCAATGCCAACGCGGATTTGATTTTTGGCGCAACTCACGATTTGACGGGATCCGGGGGACTCATCAAGGCCGGAGCTGGAACTTTGGAGCTACGTGGTAATGATTCGGATTTCACAGGCGGCTTGACCGTCAATGCAGGCACGGTCACCACCGGAGCCGCCTTTGATGGATCCATCACCATCGGTGCGGATGTGGCAGGTCAAAACTATCTCGGCACAGGCGCCATCACGGTCAACAGTGGCGGCACTCTGACCACTACACAAAATGTGGCGGGAGGCACGAACGGGTTTGACTTCACTCTGGCAGGTGGCGGCATCTTGGCCAACACCGGGGGGACCATCACTATTACCAATGCCCAAGCTACGGACTTTGATGCTGATCTCTTCCTGAACGGAACTATTAACTCCTCCGGTGGCAGCACCCAATTTATCGACTGGAATGACATGGAAGTCACAGGGGCTACTTCCATCAACGTTTCCGGCGGTAGCACCACTTTCCAACTCACGGACGACTTCAACAACGCCACGCCTAACAGCAATATCCTGGGCATCAACGTCAGCGGCGCGGGCACCTTGAACGTCAATCTAAGCAATGGGGAAGGGAACAGCACCTTTGTCCTGGGCACGGACGACAGCATCACGGTGAATGGCCCGTCCGCGGCCATGAACATCAACGCGGGTGCCGCCGCCAACAACGTCAACCTCACGGGCCGGGTCAACCTCTATGACGGCAGCCTGCTCACGGTGACCCAGGGCACCACCACCCTGGCCGCCACCGCCACCCTGGACGGTGGCACCGCCACCAATAAGGGAACTCTGGAAGTGCGCGGCAACCTGGTCGTGGACGAACCGGACGTGGCCAACTCTCCCAACATCACCATCAACGCCGCCACCAACACCAGCATCAGCGGAGCCAATGCCAACTCCAGCATCACCAACCTGGGCACCCTGACCAAGACTGGTGCGGGCATCACCACCATCGAAAGCACCATCAACAATATCGGCGGGGAACGCATCGTCATCAGTGGCGGCACCCTGTTGAACGGAGCCAGTGACCAAATTGCCAACGAAACCAATATGGTTCTGGCCGGAGCGACTTACGATACCAACGG
Organism: Blastochloris sp.; assembly: GCA_012031345.1. GTDB lineage: Bacteria > Verrucomicrobiota > Verrucomicrobiia > Methylacidiphilales > JAAUTS01 > JAAUTS01. The sequence goes on from JAAUTS010000173.1 coordinate 5,192, forward strand.
CTTTGATGAAGTGGTCGGCACGCTGACCTTGACGGCCAACTCCACCATAGATTTGAACAACACGGGTGGCGGCGGCGATTCCATCCTCCGTTTCGACAACAGCAGCAGCACCGCGTGGACCGCAGGTCAGACCTTGAGCATCACGGGTTGGAGCGGACTGGACACGGGTGGAGGCACGGATCAGGTTTATTTTGGAACCAACAGCGGAGGTCTGACAGCACAGCAACTCTCCCAGATTGTTTTTATCAACCCAGCCGGTTTTGCTCCGGGTAACTACGGTGCCATGATCCTGAGCACAGGAGAAGTGGTCCCGGTGCCTGAACCCGCCACCTACGTCACTCTGGCCCTCTTGCTTGGCTTGGTGGCATGGAGAGAGCGGGCTCGTTGGAAAAAGTGGTTGCGACGATCCCCGGACGCGGAATCCCTTTGACGGGAACCCAGTCTCATGAGCCGAGGATCTACCTTGCCTCCAGCAAGCCGATCTCCGCTTCCCGTCCGGAACAGATTCCGACCAACAGTAGATCCACTTCGCCATCGCTTAGGATCTCCTCCGCCTGTCGGCATAAATCCGTCCAGTCTTCCCTCCGGGCCTGCCCGGTCCAGGCGGGGCCTTGAAATTTAAACTGAAGAGCCAGATGAGCGGCGGGGAGATTGGGCAACTGTTTCAAGAGCCAGAGAGGTGCCAGGTTTTGTTGGAGGTGTTGAATTTGATTCGTTCCCTTGCCAGCCAGGGCGCGCAATTCTTCATCCGCAAAAGGCAGGGTCATCAGAAGGTAAATCCCACGACGGGCAGAAGCCTGGGAGCAATCCAAGCCCGCCTCCGCCACGACTCGTGCCGCCGCACGCAGTAAAAGCCGGGTGGAATCATTCATTAGCTTGAGGGCCTTGGGTTCATACAGGTTATGCTGGAACCACAGGTTATCCTGAGCCTCCGCCAGAGTCGCCCCAGCCCGGCTACGGAGAACAATTTCTAGAGCCATGACTTCATCCTATCATGGAAGAAGATTTCTATGAAACGTCAAAGAGGTCCGCTGACGCGGAGTTTTAAGACAGAAAATAGTTTTCAGTGTTCAGTTTTCAGCAACTCGAAACCCGGAAATTTCCCTTCCCCGCACAAACCTTCCCCCTCCTAAGGCAAACGCACTTTAAATTGCATGACGACAATGTCTTGGATTTAACGTAGCGCGGGCATCTTGCCACAAGTGTTCGGTACGATTCATGCTAGAAGAAGTTGGAAAGCGGATTTGCTGGTTTAGCTGTACATGGAATGGTGGAGTGCTTAGGCTGGGGACTATGAAGGCCCGGATTAAAGGGCAGGATTTGCGGTTTTTGGAAATTATTGGGGTTTTCCGATAAGCACTTTA
>JAAUTS010000174.1 GCA_012031345.1 Blastochloris sp.
CCCCCGGTCAATGGCCGAACACCGCGCCGGATCATCATCCCTAGCCGCCCCCCCGCCTCCACATGAATACCAAATTCCTGGCCGCCTTGTTGCTGACTCTGCTCACCCTGGTCTGGATTCTCCAGGCTCAGGACAACTCCCCTCCCCAGACCGAAGCCCCACAGCCTCCACCCACATCGACAAATCCTGATGAATTGGTCCTCCTCCAATTGGCCGTAGGGGATCTGAATAGTCTTCTCAATTATTATGAAGCCACCTCTGGTAAAATTTTAATCCGCGACAGCCAGTTGCCCCAGATCACAGGACTTCGTTTGGTGGCCTCTGGCCAAATACCCAAATCCCAGGCTCTTCGTCTGGTGGAATCTGTTCTCACCCTCAACGGCGTCACTCTGGTTCCCGGTGTGGATAACAGCGTCAAAGTGATCGGCACGGGCAAGCCGACCCGCAGTGAAGGTGTCCCAGTTTATGCCAATCTGGCGGATCTTCCCAAGGGCGATCAGGTGGTCAGCTATTTCATGCCCATGCGTTACATCAGTGCCAACGAGGCCCTGCAAATCCTCCAAACTTCCGTCCCTCCTCATGCCCAGTATGGGGCCTATGTAGCTGTGCCCCACGCCCAAGCCCTGATCGTCACGGATAATGCCTCCACCATCCGTCAGGTCATCGCCCTCAAAGACTTGGTCGATGTCCCCCCCGCCAAAATAATCAGCAAGTTTGTTTCCCTTCAACGAGCCGATGCCGAAAGAGTCGCCGACGTCATCACCAAATTGATAGACAATCGTAAAAACAAAGCCACCGCAGCGGCCGGGGGCCAACCCGTGGCGGCACCAGTCGCTACCGCAGGTCAGGCCGAAGATGCCGGAGTTGCTATGAACGAACGCAGTCTGGTGGCGGGTGATGTGGAACTCATCGCAGATGCCCGCACCAATCGCATTTTGGTCATTACCCGCCCCGTGAATTTTGAATACGTCAGCAATCTGATCGCAGAATTTGATAATGCGGTCACCCTCACCGCCCCGCTGGAGCGCCCACTTAAATACGTCATGGCCAGTGATGTGCTACCCGTCTTGGAGACCCTCCTCATGGAAAGCACCTCGACCGCCACAGGTGCAGCCAATCAAGCCGGACGACCTAACCCTCCACAGAATCAAAATCGAACCAACCAAAACAACACCGGCCAAACCAACACCGAACGCACCCTCTCCGAAAATCAGGACACCGCCCCTGTCGCCATTATGGTGGGGAAAACCCGTCTCATTGCGGACAACCAAGCCAACTCCATCATCGTCATCGGCCCTCCGGAAAGCGTGGATAAAGTCAGCTCCATCCTTGACCGTCTCGATAAAAAACCTCTCCAGGTTTATCTCTCCACTGTCATTGGCCAGTTGTCCGTGGGACGTAACAGCGAGTTTGCCGTCGATCTTTTGCAAAAATTTTCCAGCACCGGGGATTTCGGCGTAGCCACCAGCCTCCGCAACCGCAGCGCACCCTCGGGAACTGCGGTGTTTTCTCCTGATCCCAAAACTCTGAACGCTGCCGCCAATTTCGTCAACGCAGCCTCCGGCCTCACCGTTTACGGTGCCATCGGTTCGGCCCTGGATTACTATGTGCAAGCTCTGGAATCCACCTCACGCTTCAAAGTGGTTTCGCGCCCCGTGATTTATACCCAAAACAACAAAGGTGCGGTGATTTCCTCCGGCCAACGTATTGCCGTGCCCAGCAGCACCCTCACCTCCCTCAACACCGGAACCAACGATCAAGCCTCGGTCACCTCCAATATCGACTTTACCGAGGTCGAGTTGAAGCTTGAGGTCATTCCACTCATCAACTCCGACCGGGAAGTCACTCTCCAGATCAAGCAAACCAATGACAGCATCGTCGGAAGTCAGGTCATCTCCGGTAATGCCATTCCCACCATTGGCACCCAGTTCATTGACACCACCGTCTCCGTGCCCAACCGGGGAACCGTGGTTCTGGGTGGCCTGATCAGTGAGGATTCCACCAACAATGTCACTGGCATTCCCGTCCTCAAAGACATCCCTTTGCTTGGTTATTTGTTCAAAGGCACCAGCAAGGACAAGGGACGAACCGAACTCATCATCATATCCAACCCGTAGTCGTTGGATCAGAAATTGAAGCCGACTTGGCCAGTATCAATGAAGAACGCAGGGCGGAGATTGGCCCGGATTCCCGGAACTTCTCTGAAAACTCACAAATGCTCAGTGACTCCATGAAAACAAAGGAAAAACCTCTCAAAACCAAACCTACCTACCGAGGCTTGAGCAAACCCAAGGAGGATGCCCCATCCCCTCCCCCTGCCACCCAGCCTTGAATATAGAGTTACCCTCGTTGTGCGCTCCACATGCCGAAAACTGGTTGATTAACTGGTAGCACGTTCAAGTTCCTTGGCGCGTGAGCGGTAAACCAAGAGTGCCACCACGGCTATAAAATCCACCAACAATCCTAACGGCGGGATAATTAGTGATGTCCCATTGTGAAAGGCATGCAGGAGCGCAGGGATGCCAATGGCGGCCACATAGAGTCCACGGGAATGTTTTGACGAATACCACGCAAAGGCCAGCAAGTAGCCGCAAATACCCGACCAAACGGCATGCAGAAAAGGGAGCGAAGTTAACCTCATAACATTGAGTATGTATGCTAATGGTGTTTCCAAACTATTGTTTTGACCCATCTGATAAGTGACCCCCTCGTATATTCCAAAGCCAAGACCGCTCATCAGACCATAAAAGAGCATCGTTTCTGGAGACAACCGCTCTTTGGACATCTTCAGGATCACAAGCAATACAAGAGCTTTTATGATTTCCTCCACGATGCCCGCGAGCAATAACCATCCCAATATACTGCTAAAAACGTTGGGGCTCATAGCCCAGCCAAGGATCGTTTGGTAAAGGTTTGATGTTTGGAACATGGAATGAAATCCCAGAAGTAAAGTTATCGCAATCACTCCCGTTCCAAAAAACAAGCCACCGCCCACTTGGTATTGGTCTGCGGAGTGGACAGGATGCGATGCATGAATAATCCCCAGATAGCGCTAAAGTAAAAAAGCAAATGACCAGTAGATATTGGCAATATCATTGAAAAAACAGCCATAGCCGTAAGAGGGAACAAACCGAGGGCTGCCAATCCCAACAACGTTTTATTTTCAATCCAACGCAAACTTTTCAGCTCCTCCAGAGGCATAAGTAACTCAGGACTCAAGGTTCTGAGGTCTGAAATCACACGATCAACTGTTCCGCCTTTCCCGTTATCAGAGGATGCCCCATTCCACAACGCATTCAGGGAGGCTCTGGCATGAGGATGTCCCATCTGCTCCGACTTTTTGAGCCAAATCACTGCGGATTCCAAATCCTTGGCCACTCCCTGGCCACGAAGATACATTTGACCCAGATAATAGCAGCCCTCAGTGGAGTCCGTTTTTGCCGATTTTTGAAAAAAGTGAAAAGCCTGATCATAGTTGATTGGCGTTCCTTCACCTCGATAGTGCAATAATCCCACCCAGCACTGGGCTGAAGCGTTTTGAGTCCGCCAGAAGGGAGAACATCTCGAAGGCTTTAACGTGTTCACCCGCCCGGTAAGTGGCGATGGCGTTATCGAGAGAATTGTTGGTCATAGTCATGCAATGGAATCTGCGGAGATCAGCGTAGAATCTGTCGCAGAACACTGTTGAGAATGTTCAGTCCCCCGTTGATTACTGCGTTCTGCTCGGCTTGTTTTTCTTGCTGCTTGCGACGCTCTATCTCCGCAAGCCTACGCATGCGACTTTGCTGTATTCTTTCAACTTCGGCATATAAGGATTTAAGTTTTGTCTCCTGCAAACCACTGGAATACTCGATCTCCATTTGACTCCTCAATCGAAAGGAGGCCGCTGGTGCGCCACGATCAAAATCTATCCTGCGGGCAAAAAGACTGGGTTCGGGCAGCGACAAGTCCCAAGACTTATCCCCACGTTGCACTCGGCCTATTGTCCAATAAAACTCGACGACTCCCCCAGCCTGAACCAAGGGCTGTGCTTTCCGAAACAAATACACATGTCCGGTTGGCAATTCCTCGAAAAAAGAACGCTTATTCACGATGTCCGCAAGTGGTGCAAGATCAGGGACAGCCGAGAGTAAAGCCGACGTGGGAACCTTGAACCAAGCATCATTGACAACTACTTCGACCTGGTAGGTAACTGATTTACCAATGCTGGCTCCCTCAATTCCCACGATTTTGATGGACCGAATTTCTGTTTTCTCAGGCAATTGGGCCGCCAACATACTTTGGGCTGCCGACTCAGGAACACGAACGAACAGGAAGTCCCAAAGCGACAACTCTGGGCTCCATCCCCGCTCGCGTTGCAAGGATGTGAGGTCCAGATGGCGCGATCCTTGTGGTCCTTCACCCGGATTGGTGCTCTTCAACTGTGCTTGAGCCACCTCTTCCAGAATTTCCTGAAGTTCCCCTGCTACTTCTCTCTCAACTGGTGTGTTGCCAAATTTCGAGTCGATGGCACTTCGGCCTTCATACCATCCAATCCCCTGAAACCACTCTGGATAAAATATCCATGACAGCAATAATCCCGTGAACAAGGCCAGACACAACAGGCTGGTTTTAAGGACTCGTTTTGTTTTTTGAGCGAAACTTTCTGGTGGTTTGGGAATCCTCGAATACGGAATCTCCCCGGGATGAGGGCTCAGATCTGGCATGATCCTGGAGGACTTTTCATCAGGAAGGTTCATGTCCAAGCCCGGCATGCTGCTCTTCGATGGTTGATGAGAGGGGTCCGGCAGCGGCGGCAGTTGTTCATTCATGATTGTTGTACATTTCAAAAAGATTGTTGCGGATCATTCAGGAAAACTAGACTCAGGAGGGCATCAGTTAAGGTTGTGAATCCCCCGGAACTGCTTCCTGGCTTTTCCACATGCTTTCCCAGCTACGCTCCGAAACTTCTGTCACCCAAACCCAGAGATCCAATTCCAAGATGGAATCAACCCGTTTCATCCAGGCCTGTGACTCCACGCGCCAGGCTTCCGACTCACTGGAAAAACTATCCAGTGATCCGGAAATTTTCAGGCTTCCGTCGTTAAGGTTTTTCATTTCAGCAGCAAGTTCCGAGGATGTATCCGAGAGACTGGCCAAAGACTCATTTAACTGGGAAAACTGGGACTCAAGTCCGATTCGAATATCGGTGACTTCGGCAACAGCCTTTTCCGCTGTGCTTACGCCACGATCAACCATGTGTCGCCATGCGACTGCCTCGGCATAAATAACAAGCGTGGGCAGGGCAAAAAAACCATTAGCTGTATCGCGCAGAAGGCTGCATGAAATCCAGCAACTGCTTTTGTGAAAATGATCAGGGGGAACCCTTTTGGGCTTCCCCCTTCACTATTTGTTCGCCACTTTGCTGCTGAGGCCAATCCCCAAGCCAAGGATTGTATGCACAGACACAACATGGCCATTGGAGCAAGGAGAAGCCATACGATAAGCATGCCCGCGATCGGCACTGCCATCAGTCCGCTAAGTATGATTCCCGGTATAAATGCAAGCAATAGACCCAGCACACAAAAATACTAATCCCAGCACGGCGAGCTTTGAAGTGCGTCTGGGACCAACTGACAAAAGAGGCGGCGGTGCAGTGTGCATACGGCCTTTATTTCATGGTTACAAAGGTGCCACTCCATTTGTCATGCCATGTCTGGCATCGCTCATCAAGAAAGGCCCAAAAGAATCCCAGAACAAAGACAATGAAAGAGACAATGCTCGCAAAGCAGCGTCCTATGGCCTGACCAATACGGATGCGTTCTCCATCCGCCCCTTCCATTTGCATACCCAGGATCAACTGGCCTGGTGTGCCCCTATACTTACTAATAGGCAGATACACATTGTAGAAGAAAATGATGATGATTGGGCCGACAATCGTCATTAGAAAGCCGACAATCCAACCTAAAACCGGAATAAGAAACAGGACGGTTACAACCGGAGTTATAGCAATCAGGGTCAACACGTTAATAATGATAAAGTCCAGCAGCCAAGCCAATATTCTCATTCCAGGATGAGCCAATATTCTGCCTGAAGGGGCATACCCAATTGGTTTACTGGAAGGCCCACTTGAATAGTGTGGGAGTGGGTTTTCGACTGGAGGCCTGTCCGTAGCCGCTGCAAACATTTGCGGGAAGGCAACATCAGCACGAGACCAAACCTCCCGACCATTAAACCAGACCATCTGGCTTGGCTGAATTTCAAATGTTTTTACCTGTTTTTCAAATTCAGCCAAGGAGAGTTCAGTCTTTTCGCCTTCTGCTGTAGCTATGAAAATCTTCTCAATTTTGTTCATTCTGTAATCCTTTGTTTGTTTCCCTGTTTTTAGTTTGAATTGGTTGATGTCAGATAGAGATCCGTGAGTCGAAGATAGTCCCCCTGTCGTTGCCGACCAATGGCTCCATCCTTGGAGAGGCTTCATTCATAGTCATTGCACCAAAGGGAATACTTCTACCCTCTCCCAACAACCGCGGTTTGGTGGGTAAGATGCCTCCTTGTTGCTTTTGTCTTTTGT
>JAAUTS010000175.1 GCA_012031345.1 Blastochloris sp.
CGGAACGGATGGGCTCTTTTGGGCCTTTCTGCCCCTCTTGATCTGGGGGATGGGACTCGGAGGCTGGGTCAGGCTAATTCCCGGAGCAGTTCCTGGTTGAGGCGGATGCCGGCTTTGAAGTTGGCGACGGGAAAATTTTCGTTGGGGGAATGGGCGCGGCAATCGGGCAGGGCAAGACCGAGGAGGAGGGTGTCCACGCCGAGCACTTCCTTGAAGGTGGCCACGATGGGGATGCTGCCGCCTTCCCGGATGAGGGCGGGTTCGGCATGATCGAAGGCCCGGGCCAAGGCGCGCTGGGCGGCTTGACCGTAGGGGTTGTGGGGATCGACGAGATAGGGTTTGCCGCTGTGACCGGTTTTGATTTCGAGGTGGACGGTCCGGGGACAATGTTCACGCAGATGTTGGCAGGCTTGTTCCAGGATGATGTCGGGGTCCTGATCAGGGACGAGGCGGAAGGTCAGTTTGGCGGAGGCGCGGGAGGGCAGGACGGTTTTGGTGCCTTCCCCTTGATAGCCGCCGGAGATGCCGTTGAGTTCGGCCGTGGGACGGGCGTAGCAGCGTTCCAGGGCGGAGTAGCCGTCCTCGCCCGCCAAGGCGGGGGAGCCGGTGAGTTGGAGCAGGTCGCTGTCGCCCAAGGGGAGTTTTTTCCAAGCTTCACGCTCCCAGCTTTGAAGTTCGCGCACCTGGCTGTAGAATCCGGGAATGCGGACGCGACCTTGTTCATCGTGCAGGGTGCCGAGCAGTCGGGCCAGAACGGTGATGGGGTTGGCCACGGCTCCGCCGTAAATGCCGGAGTGCAAATCCTTGTCCGGGCCGGTGAGGAAAAGTTCTAGGGCGGCGATGCCGCGTAATCCGTAGGTGAAGGTAGGGAGACCGGGGGCGATCATTCCAGTGTCGGAAATCACGATGACATCGCAGGCCAATTCCTCGCGATGTTGTTCGAGGAAGGCGGGGAGATGGGGGCTGCCGATTTCTTCCTCACCCTCGATGAGAAAGATGAGGTTGACGGGTAACTCCGTGCCGGAATCCAGGGTTTCCTGCACGCCGAGGATGTGGGCGAGGAACTGGCCCTTGTTGTCGGTGGCGCCGCGGGCGGTGATGATGCCGTTTTCAAGATGAGGTTCGAAGGGGGGATGCGTCCAGAGGTGCAGAGGATCCACGGGTTGGACATCGTAGTGGCCGTAAATCAGCACGGTTTTTTTGCCAGGGCTGGGCTTTTTGCGGGCGAGAACAATGGGATGTCCCGGAGTCGGATGAATGGTGCTGGAAAAACCCAGGCAGGACATTTTTTCCGCCACCCAAGCGGCGCAGGCCTGCATTTGTGGTTGATGCGCGGGATCGGTGGAGATGCTGGAAAAACGGAGCAGGGTGAAGAGGTCGTGAAGCTGAGGATCCGGGTTCATGAGAAAAAATGAGGGTGGTGATTTGCTTTTGGAATGTTTCCAAGGATACTGTGAACGTTAACACAAGCAAGCAACCAACTAACCCATAGCCAAGGATTGAGCATGAGCCAGATACCCACGTCGTTTCCCCCCTTTGATCTTAAAAAACTTTTAAACACCGTGTTTGCGCCGGAGGGCGGGGAGCGGGTGGCGATTCTAATCGACTTGATGAATCCGGATGAGGTGAAGGATTTTGCTTTTCTTGGGAAAAGCGAGCTGACCATTCAGCGTTACGCGCATGATGTGTTTCATCAGGGTTTGAACGGAGGGGTTTTGACGGAGATGGGCATGACCGGGGGCGATTTCTATGCCTATCAAATCACCGGAGGCAGCAATCTGGATCTGCCGGACCGTGCCGTGCAATCCACGGGGCGCGAGGTCAGTTTGGAGCGGGACGTGTATCCGAATTATGACATCATCCTGTGTATCAGCACCTTTTCAGCCACGGCACCGTTGACGGCTTTTGCCAAAAAATATGGGTTCCGCGGAGCCACCTTGCACGGGGTGAATGAAATCATCCTCAACAGTGGTCTCTGTGTGGATTACAACGAGGTGAGTCGCGAAGCGGAGAAGCTGCGTCTGGGCATGACCAAGGCGGACGAGGTGGAGATTGATTTCATCGTGAATGAAAAGAAATTCACTCTGACCCTGGAACTGGCCCAGCAAGAGGCGCAGAAAAGTCACGGTCTCTGCCGTGGACGCAAGCCGGATGTGGCCAATCTGCCCGCGGGAGAAATTTATTTTGTGCCAGCGGGCGCAGAGGGTGAATTTCCGATGAAGTATGAAGATGGCACCCTGGGCTTGATGAAGGTGCAGGGCGGGCGAATTGTGAACGTCTCCCTGATTTCAGGGAATCTGCAAACCATCAGCGATCATCAAAACAAAATCATTGCGGATCCGGTGACGGGGGAAATCGGGGAGCTCGGTTTCGGAACCCAATTGCTGCCTTGGTCGGGTCGGGACATTCAGGACGAAAAAGTGCGCGGCACCATTCATGTTGCCACGGGGCGCAGCGATCATTTGGGAGGGCATTTGACACCGGACAAGTTTTTGGAGGCAAAAATGCGACGCATGACGATATCTTGTTCGCTCCGCACAAAACGCCTGAGATCGGTTTGCCGGAAGTGCGGATGCGTCGCGGAGGCAGCACCGAGGTGTTGATCCGCAACTATCAACCTGCGGAGTATATGAACCAGTTGCTGACGAAATAAGATCTGCAATTTTTAGAACATACGGCCAGTGTTGAGTTGGAGTGGAGATTGTATTGATTGTATACATGGCGACCTTCCCAGGAGATATTCTGCTGTCGAACTCATATGACTTACCCCGGAATCACTCTTCAAGAAACAAATGAGTGACGGAAAGTGGTCGTATGTGTGAAGCCCTTCTGGGCGTTAGCTAAAGCAGCGATGCACTGTGAATAACAAAGTTAAAATAGTTGATCTTTGCGCACGGAGATTGCTATGTAAGGTACGTGAATAATGAGTGTCATGCCCAAAAGATTGCGCCTTGCCCCAAGCGATGGGCGTTTGGGTTTTGGGTTTTGGGTTTTGGGTTCTTAATTTTGTTGCTGGGATTGGGATTTTTCTGGTTTTTCAAGACTAAACCTGTTGCGACTGATTTGGCGGGTGCAACTTTTGCTCTGAGCATCCGCCCCAGCCAGCAGCACTTGGGCAAGTTGAGCCAGTTTGAAGGGAAGGAATTCAGCTTTGAGATAGAGAACAACTCCACAGAAACCATCAAAATTATGAAGGTGCAGCACAGTTGTGGCTGCACGGAGTCCAAAGTGGAGAAAGAGATTCTGGCTCCGGGGGAGAAGAGTCGGATTGTTGGGAGCTTGAACGCGCAGGATCGGATGGGAGAGTTTGGGTCGCAGATTGTGGTGAGTTTTTTGACAGGACTCACAGGATTGGATGGAGGGGAATCGGCAAAGTACATTCAAGAAGCCAAGATGTTGGTGGGGGCGAGGGCGGTAAGTGTGTTGAATACGCCTGGGCAGATGGAATTGGGGGAGACCTTGCTTGGGAAAGAGCCCAAGGCTGTGAGTTTTGAAGTGAGCCGTGGGGAAGCGGATTTGGAATGGGATGATCTGGAGATCAAGACAGAAAGTTTAAAGTCTAGGATTATTAAGATCGGAGAAGACCGCTGGCAGATTACTCTGACGCCGCCCAAAGGAGAAGTGATCGGCACCCAAAGGGAGGAAGTCGAAATCACCCTTCTGAATTCACAAAACAAACTCAATCCTGAAAATCCTGTTCAACTCGAACAGTCGCCTGGGAGACCTGTCAAAATTTTGGTGAGTTGGAAAACAAGCTCCGCCCACTTTGCCCTGGCCCCGGCGGGAATTTACCTTAACGGGGACAAGCTCGTGCGGGTCAAGGTGAAAAGCCTGCAAGACCGACCTGTTCAGGTCAGTAGTATCGAAATTCCGGCAGAAGCTCCCGTCCAAGTGCGCAGCGTGAACGAATCCGGCTCAACATGGCTGGAGTTTCAGAGCAAGCAAATTTCCCTGGCTCAAGGTCAACCCAACCAAGAAGCCTTATGGTCAGGGAAAGTCCAAGTCCGCCTCCGCGATGGTCTCGTGGAGGAAAAGGTTTTGGTGGCAATAATAAAATAAGGAAAAAAATGAAAAAAAACTTAATGATAATAATTAGTATTCTGATTACATGTGCAGCAGTAGCCACTCCCCCGGCAGACTCAGGCAAAGAGTCAATACCTTGCCAATCCTTTGATGACGTTATTATTTGTAATAAAGGAACGCCAGAAGCCCCCATATATTTTAACAAGACTGTAAAGTGTAGTGGTGGAGATAATCAACAATTGGGAGCTCAAACTGGTAAATTTAAGCAGGCAGCAGACCCCAATATGAAATGTGGAACATCAACCGACTGTGATGGCTTCTCAATCAGGCTCTGTGGACGGCTTTTAACAGACTCAACAGCTAATGAATAAGCTGTTATCTATTCTAAGTGTTGGCAGCCAAATGATTTGGTTGCCAACACTACTGTTTATGGGAGGGGTGGCTAATTCAGCCCCCGAAGCCAAGCAGTCGTTTCTGAAAATAAATAATGTATCTATCGTAACTGAAATTGATGTCCAGACCTATCCAGAAAGAAAACAAACAAAAAATATACAATGCAAATCACATTTTTATGCAAGCGATGATAGATTTTTATTCAATTACGAACAAAATCCGCCAACGCATCCATATAAATACTTGATTGCGAGCGCATTCGATGGAAGTTTTTTTCAAAAAATGAACCATGGTGGATGCCTGTATCTTACAAAGAACGCAAGTCTCCTCACAGAGGATATCATAAGCGGTAGAACTGCGTTTTGGGAGGCATACAGATTTCTAAAATTTGAAAAGAACTACTTTATCAGGCCCAGCTTAGACAGAATATCTGATCATCCAGTATGGGAAACCATCGAGGCTCAACTAAATAATCGCGATAAATTGCCTTCTGCGGACATTATGGAAAATCCAGAACATGAAGTAGTTATTGACAATGTCACGGATCGTGACACAGGCATCAGCGGTGATATGAAAGTGCAATTTGATGTCATGGATACGGGTGTTTGGCCAAAATCATGGGAGTTGGTTGATAAAAAAAATCCTGATACAAGGTTGCTTTTCAAGGTTAGCAAGTGGACTGATGTCGTGGACAGCAAGGGTGACGTTTTTCGCTATCCTCAATCAGCCTTAAGGCTGTATAAACAAGGCGATTCAACTGTCAACATTTGCAAATTTACTACGGTTAGTTGTTCCATCAATGATCCTAATTTCCAGGAAACCTTTAGTATTGATCTTTCTTTGGCAAAGAGTGTCTTTGATCTCGATAAAAACATGTTAATCACAGTTCCAAAATAATGAATTCGCAATTACGTCAGTTCACGGACACAAAAACAGGCAGCCCAAGTAGCGGTAATCTTTACGGCTTGGACTTGTGAGTAGACTGATAATTTTCAAAGTTTATGGTATCCACTGGCAGCACCGAGGTGTTGATCCGCAACTATCAACCTGCGGAGTATATGAACCGTCTGTTGGAGGTTTGAGAACGACTGCGGCTTGTCAGGGTTCCACTCTTGGGTTTGAAAAAAGCTTGGCGCTGGGGTTCTTCAATAGCGAGAGTCTGGCATCTTGAACATTTACGAGACAGATCGTTTGTTGGCGGAATATCTGCTTTTTCATTATGGCAGTGCGGAGGAAATTCTGTCGCCTGGGATGGAGTTGAGGGCGGGTTTGGAATTCCCCCGACGCTGCGCGCAATGGGTGTTGCGTCATCAGGCACCGGGTTCCAAGCGAGCCCTGGATTTGGGCTGCGCGGTGGGGCGTGCCAGTTTTGAATTGAGCGGTGGATTTGAGGAGGTGCTGGGTATTGATTTTTCCGCCTCATTCATCCGGGCGGCGGAACGTCTGAAGCATGAGGGGCAACTGGCCTACGAGCGCGTGGATGAGGGGAGGATTCGCACGGTGCTTCAGGCGCAAGTTCCGGCGGGGCTGGAGCCGGGTAGGGTCAGCTTTGAGCAGGGGGATGCGTGTCACTTGAGGGAGGATCTGGGAGAGTTTGACGCGATTTTGATGGCTAATTTGTTGTGTCGTCTGCCGGACCCGCAGGCTTGTTTGGAGCGGAGCAGGAGTCTGTTGCGGCGGGGTGGAGTCATGGTGTTGACCACGCCCTGTAGTTGGATGGAGGAATTTACGCTGCCGGAAAAGTGGTTAGGGGGACGTCAAGCGGAGGAAGGTGCTGGGGAAGTTCGAACTTTGGAGGGGATTCGGGAGGTGTTGGGCGACAGCTTTCAACTGGAGATGTTGGCGGAGGAACCTTTTTTGATCAGGGAACATGCCCGCAAGTTTCAGTGGGGCCAGGCTCAGGTTTCGGTGTGGAGGCTTTCTGATTTCTGATTCCGAATTTCTAATTTCTAATCGCAGGGAGCAAGGGGCAAGGGGCAAGGGGCAAGGGGCAAAGAGATTCTGGTTCTTTAAAATTTTTACACTTCCAACTTAAAACTCCGAGTCAGCGGT
>JAAUTS010000176.1 GCA_012031345.1 Blastochloris sp.
GCGGCGTCCTTGGCGACCTCTTCCGCGATCATCTCTTCGGCCAGGGCGTAGATAGCCTCCATGATGGGGGGTGTCGGTCTCCTTCATGGTCTCATCCCGAACCCGCAGCCATTGGGAGGGGTAGAGCGTCACGGGCATACGCTGCAACCCGTAGAGGGAGATACCCCCCTTCGCGGCCCGCGTGATGGTCAAGCCGGGGCGGGTGGCACGCTCGGCCTCCTCGACGCTCATCTCACCACGGGCGACCTTTTCCAGAATCTCGCGGGACATTTTCTTCGCCATTTTGGCAACTCCTCTTGAAAGTGGTTGTGACTCGATACTACTTTGCCCCCAATTTTAATTGAGGCGTGAACGCAGGCACTAAGGCACGTTCTCCGTTCGGGTGGTGCTACCCTACCATCGGTCCTTTCCCCCAACGGGGTAGTCAGATTGCGATGCCTAATCACGCACGAAGCGTTTTCGGTTAGATACTGGCGGCACCCCTCAGTGCCATCGTTGACGCCCCAATTTTTAATTCAGGGCTGTTGGGGTGAGTTTTAATCACCCCTCGATGTTTCTCTACCCCCAATTTTAATCCATGCGGCTTCCAGGGTAGCACTCAATGCCCCCTCTCGGAGGACTCGGCTGAACGCGCGGGCGTATGCCTCTTTCCGTTGCATGGATTGACCAAACCCATGTACCCAGATGGAAGTACCTCTGGGGTGGTGTTCTCCCCCCCTCTTGGTTTTCTTCAACCACCGGGAGAAGCTAGACCGCCCATCGGGAATCACGATCCATGCGAATCCGCAAACCCCATCGGGAACGTAGTATTTACGCTTCATGGGGTCGATGTCATTCCCCAAAGGGGTGGATGGACTACCCACAACATGGGGGTGGGGGTAGCCGCGTTGCCTGCTGCCATACCTGCCTCATGCGCCCTAGTGTAGAGGGCCAGATACTCCCTCTCACGGGTGGTGGCTGAAGGGGTGTTTCCCTTGGTGCTGGCGAGCAAGCGGCTTGCCTCTTCCACGGTCAGTTCATGGTTGGCCAATTTTTGAAGAATCTCACTCTTGGTCATCCCGTTCTCCCTTGTGTTGCTTTTAACGCCCCAATTTTAATTGAGGCGAATTCTCCCACCAGTGTTGAGCCATAGCCCCATCGTTGGCGGGTTTGGACCCCGTTACTTGTGCTAGAGGCGGGTTCCAGTTGGTGGTGATAACGAATCCGCCCCAATTTTATTAGAGCACGTTGCCCCATTCCACCTCTTCAGGGGAGTTCACCAAACCGGCATCAACAGCAACGGTCTTGATCTCTTTCCCCGTAGCATCCTTGGGGAAATGTTCTACAATTTGTTCGTCCACCAGAATTGCGCCGTTCGTTCGGCACAAAGCGAACCCTTGCAGAGCATCACGCCCGACAGGTCGAATCCAGAGCTTTGTCATCCGGTTGGCTCCAATTTTAATGAGGCGGGGCGGGATTAGCTGCTAAGCCGTCGTCATCACGGTGCAGCATGGCCAATTATTGTAGCTTCCTCCCACCCCGCCCCAATTTTATTTCAACCCCTGACTCTCGCCCCCCCCTTTGCACTAGGCGGTTGGGGCGGGTAATCGGACTGTCACGGCTACGCCATTGATCCCCTCTAAGTGCAGTTCACTCAGGCGTTGCCAGGGGTTAATAGGTCGTTCGCCCCAATTTTAATTTTCAGGGTAGTCCTCTGGATGTGGCACAGGTGGACCCTGATAATGGGGGTTTTTCTCCCATGTGTCCCAGTCTGTCAAAATCCATGCCCTCTCAGGGTGTTCAATCCCCACGTTTCGGGCATATTCCCTGCAAGCATCAGACACCGTTGCAGGAATGTCGTCCCACTCTACCATCCCAAACATGGCTCGCTCCCGTTTTATTTCACTTGCCCCCTTTGCTCCCCCAATTTTAAGTCATACTCTCGTTGCCATCGTTCCGCCAATGCCTTGGCTTGACTTAGGGCAGCGATGTATTCCCCCCAATTCAGAGGGGAAGAGGTTGCTAAGACCGTATACTAGGTGAACCAACACGTTTTTCGGCCTACCGTCATAAATAGGCTCAATTACTTGAGCTACCCGACGATTTTCCCCCCCGATGTTGGCCTTGAACCACTCCACCCGCATCGTTGCTCCTCCAATTTTAATTCGAGAGGCCCCATCCCCCCCTTGGGGGGGATGGGGCCGGGGCGGGGGGTTAGACCGATGCGGCAACCATGACGGTTTCCCCGAAGATGCAGTTGCCAACCACCTCCGCGAGGGGGTCGCAATCATCGTCTGCATCCCGCAATTCGTGCGGGTAGAAATACCCCATAGCATCGGGTGGTAGGTCGGGGTGGCTCTGACGAAAGATGCCCGCTTCCCCACAAGTGATGGGGAACGAGAATACGCGCTCGAATCGCCGTTCCCCCTCTTGAGGGAGAGAATACAGTTGGACCATCGGATAGTCGGTCCCGACTACCTCAAAGTCCAGATACCGATCCGCAACCCGCATGTGCATACACACTTCTGAGTGCGGCATACGCTTGCGACCGCGTGCCCCAATTTTCACCGGACGGCAACAGAACTTCTTTTCGCTCATTCCCATTCTCCCGTGGTTGTGACAGAAGCTCCAATTTTAAGAGACTGGTCTGGGAATCGAACCCAGTCACCCGTGTGTCCAGCACACCCGCTCTACCAGTGAGCTAAACCAGTCCAATTTTTAGTTCCCCCTGGCGGGCTATTGCAACTCCCCACCCGCCAGAGGAAACACAGAATCAGTTCGACCCGTTGAACACCCGTAACCGATGCCGATTGACCGGCCCAGGTTGCAGAATCACGTCGTTGTCCTCGATGATAGGCTCCCCAATTTTATTGAGAGCACGGGCAACATCACGCCGCGCCTCGTTAAAATCCGCCAGAGCTTGAACATTGCGCAACACCACCCGGAAGAGGTTGAACCCCGTAAGGTAAAGGTTCGCAATCGCAATCAGCGTGAATGAGGCAATCACCAGCCCCCATAGGCTAGTATACCCCAATTTTAACAAACTCAAAGGCGATCCCCCCAGCCATGCCAAGACCATGAACGCCTCCCCCACGTAATGCGACGTGCAATAATAACACGTCGGCAAATACGCCAGCAAAGCAGGCCCCGCCAATGGCGACCCCGTCTTCGGGTCAGGATACCGCTTGGCCCAATTTTGCATCCCCTCCCTTACACGACGGAAAATCTCCGTCTGCGTAATGGTCCAAGTGCAAAGAGCCACCGGAATAGCCAAAACCGCCAGAAAACCCAAACTCTCCATCATCAATCAAATCTCCCTTGTGGTTGGTTGTCCGATTGCCCATTGACCCCAATTTTATTCGGCAAAATCCAAGGACCAAATCCCCTCGCCCAAGGTGCCGAATATCTGCTTCAGACGCCACTCTTGACGCTTCGGCATCAACGGGTGGCTCTCAAGGTAATAGCCCAATTTTACCCACGCCTTCCCCTCATCGTCCGCCTGAACCGCCACCCCATGAATACCACCCTCAAAATGAAAAAGGTGCATGTCCCCATTCCCTCCAATTTTAATTGAAAACGCCTCCCCCCCACCCCTTCGGGTGGGGGGGAATGACTCACGCCACTTCGTAACCATTCTTGAAAGCCCAAGCCGCCGCATCCTGGCGACTGTCCCACTGGCGAACCTCACCACACGCCTTGAGGTAGCTCTTCACCCCACAATTCAACGTGTAGGCTTCCCACTTGCCAGCACAGAAATTCTCGGTCAGATGCAACATGGATTCGTTCTCCCAGAAAAAGGTTGGTAACTCGCAACGAAACTCAAAACCCCAATTTTATTATCGGGATTTTAACTGCCACCACCCCAAAGGGTGGGGGCAAGAGGCGAACACTAGGCCGCGATTGCGTAACCGTGATTCTTGG
This sequence comes from Blastochloris sp., assembly GCA_012031345.1. Lineage (GTDB taxonomy): Bacteria > Verrucomicrobiota > Verrucomicrobiia > Methylacidiphilales > JAAUTS01 > JAAUTS01. The sequence continues at coordinate 3,901 of JAAUTS010000176.1, forward strand.
CCCACCGCTTGGCCGATGACTTGTGCTTCCACTGGCGAACAATGCCGTCCTCAATCTCAACGTATCGCTTGATACCACAATTCACGGTATAAGCCTCGAACATGCCCATGCAAGAATTGAACGTGACGTGCAACATAAAACTTCTCTCCGTGGTTGAAACTGGAAACCGTGATGAACCTTCCGCCCCAATTTTATTTCAAGCCGCCTTCTTCCCCTTCTTCTTGGGTGTCTCCACCGGACGCGCCGCTATCTCAGCAGCCAGCCGCACCCTTTCCTTCTGCGCCCCCTTACCCCTCCCAAGGCGCGGTCCAACAATGCCAACTGCTCCTCCGCAGTCCTCTTCGACCGCTCCGCAGTCAAAACCGCAGCCCGCTTTTGTGCCTCAACCCTCCGCGCAGCATTACGTGCCTTGGTCTGAGCGTTTCGCTCCGCACGGGTCAACTGTGTCTTCACCATCAGCTTCATCCCCTTGTGTGAGTGGTTCGATGCCTCTTCTACCCCAATTTTAATCGGGGCGACAACCCAATAAAAACGCCCCGATAGTTGCCTATCAGGGCGGTATTAAGAAAAACAGTAGAGAGTTACTCTTCAGGAGCTACCCTAGCAGGTAGTTCTTCTCTAGGTTGTCTTACTGTGAACCGGCCATCCTCGGGTTCTTCCAGGCGCAGTACCTAGAGTGGTCGCGGCAGGTAGTTGTCCAGAGCCTAGCAGAAAGAAAAACTTGCAGATAACTCTCTACTGCCCTCAAGAGGCAGATGATGTTAAGATGATGCCTCCAATTTTAAGTCTTCGTCCGGTTCAATCCGGAAACATCTCATCCCAACACTTTCCACACGTATTCAAACTTCCCAATGAACATCCTGCCTCCAATTTTATCCAGCCCCTAAAGGGACAAGCTCCCCACAATGAGGACAAGTAATCCGCGTAGGTATTACCTCCACCCTACGCGACGGATAAACTAATATCCGTCTCATTGTCTCCAATTCCTGCCCATCGTATCGCGGCTGCCCCTCCATACTGAAGAGGTAGAAACATTGCCACCGCAATAGCTTCGCCACCGCCTCAATAGGCACCCTCACCGGCTCAAAATCCGGCAGTCCACACCCGAATAACGGACTATCATCAACTTCGGTCAAGTCCGCAGAGGACAAAGCCAAACGCCACGCCCGATCAAACTCTACCGCTTTCATTTCCATCCCTCCCGTGGTTGATACCCCTCCCGCCCCAATTTTAACTGAGAAGGTGAGCAAAGTCTACACCGCCTACTCATTAGTTCAGCTATCGACTTATTGAGAACTCTGCCTCCCCAATTTTATTAGAGGGGGTGGATACACTGGACCGTTCCACCATCGCAACCCAGTCTTGCGACTTCTCCCCCCCAATTTTATCTCTCGCCCCTTGCCCCTTGCCCACGCTACGCGGGGCCGAGTAAAGCTCTTGGCCCAGATAATACTCAGCCTCCAATTTCTCGCCCCGCCCGCATACATATCTTACCATTCAAACCCTCGCCCCAATTTTATTGTAATCAGTTAGAAAACCCTTCCAATTACATTAAAATCCGAGGCGTTCCCCCCGCAGGGGGGAACGAGGCGACTCCGTAAAAATCGGAAGACCTAAGCGGTTCAAGTTGTTATCTACCTTGCACTTACTCTCCGCGCCCCAATTTATTGCTCACCTTTGGACTACATCAATGAGCGCCTCTTTTTTATATTGGGTGGGTTTAGGTGGGAGGTAGTGGGGAGTTGTGGGTTTATTAGTCCAATTTTACCCCATGTTATTAGTCATTTAGGTGGTTTTCAGGTCGCCAGTCAGTCATCACCTAGTTGGGATGCTGGGACGACTCCAATTTTAGGACTGGCTTCCCTTTCACGGAGGACACCTGTCATTTGGAGGACATCATCGACGGTGGGGGGGTTTTCGTTTTTGAGTTTATCTCGGTTGATGCCGAGGTATCCTTCCAGGTATTGGCGGTCTTGTTCGATCAGTCGGTTTCGTTCACTTGGGGGTCGGTTTTCGGTTTGTGCCAGTCGGATTAGGAGCATCCGTAGTCGGTCGATCACTTCTTGGTGGACGGTAGCCATACCTTGCATGGTTTTAACTCCGGGTGGTTGGTTTGCTGGTTGGTTGGGTCCAATTTTAATTCAGCCAGACTCCCCCCGCTTTTGGTCATCCATCCTTGTCGGATAGCGTAATCTCTGGCATTGTAGAAGTATAGGGGGGTATGGTTTGGTTGTTCGATCCAGCAGGCTGTTTCGAGCAGTTGCCATGACCCTCCAATTTTAAGGGTTTCTTTAACCTTATCGACGAACGCTTTGATTGCGTCTTTAAGGTTATCGTATTCACCGGCAGGGGAGAGGTCATAGACCAGCTTAAACATGGGGTTTTTTCCTTTTATGCTGCTGCTTCTACTCGCCCCAATTTTAGGAACGCCTCAATTTCTTTTCGGGTATATTTGATTTTGAGGGTTTTGCAGGTAGCCTTGAAGGCTCGCCCATCGTGGTTATAGGAGCCTACTTCTAGGGCGGTTTTGATACGGGCCACGACGGTGGGGACCA
>JAAUTS010000026.1 GCA_012031345.1 Blastochloris sp.
ATTGCCCCGTTCCAACTGCCCCGCGTCATGGCCACGGCGTTTTCGCCCCCGCCATGTGAAAGATTTTTCTTCCGCAATGGTGCCGTGCAGATCATCCACCCCGTAACTCAGCGCAATCTGGGCCACCGACAGTCCCATGCTGATCCAATACGCCGTGATGTGGTCAAAGTTGTCCAAGAACAGTCGGCACAACGCCAGCATCCGCAGTTCCTCCAAGGCCCCCACCCGCCGGATGTGCGACAACTCATTATTCTCCGGCTCAAAGGCATAGGGCACCAGGGCCGTAAATCCACCCGTCTCATCCTGCAACTCGCGCAATCGGCTCAGATGATCGAACCGCTGCTCCACGGTCTCGACGTGCCCATACAACATGGTGCAGGTGCTTCGTTCTCCCATCTGGTGCCAGGTGCGATGCACTTCCAGCCATTCCTCCGCCGATTCCTTACCCCGACAGATACGATCCCTCACCTCAGGATCAAAAATTTCCGCCCCTCCTCCAGTCAATGCGTTCAACCCCGCCTCACGCAACTCCTCCAAGGTTTCCCGCAGACCCGCCTTGCGCACGCGTTCGGCCAAATGACGAATTTCAATCGCGGTGAAAGCCTTCAAGGTCAGCCCCGAATCCACCGACTTCAAGCCCTTTAACAAATCTGTGTAGTAGGAAAAGGGCAGCGTTGGATGTAGTCCCCCGACCATGTGAATTTCGGTAATCCCTTCCGCCACCGATTGACGCGCCGCCTCCACCATCTCCTCCACCGCATATTCAAAGGCATCCGGGTCGCGTTTGCGTCGGGCAAAGGCACAAAATTGGCAGCTTAAAATACACACATTGGAATAGTTCAAATAGCGGTTGATGACGTAGCTGGCGCGATTGCCATTCTTACGTTCCCGCACCACATTGGCCAAGCGACCAAGCTCGTGCAGGGAGGCGTTCCGATACAACCACAAGGCTTCAGACACACTCAGCCTCTGACCCAGTTGCACCTTCTCCCGGATTTCCCTCAGCTCCTCTTTGATTGGTTCCTTCATTTGAAAATCAACACCTCCAACCCTACGCCCAAAAGCAACACCGCGCCAACCACGGCGTTGATTTGAAAGAAGGCCCGGTTGATCGTGTTAGGCTCACTGCTCTCCGAGATGCGATGCTCCCAAACCAGACATCCCGCCGCCAGCAGCCAGGCCACGGCATAACTCCAGCCGAGACCCGCCGCCCAGCCAAACAGCGCAAAACCCAGTGCCGCCACCCCATGCAGTGCCTGGGCAATTCCCAGTGCTTTGCGTTGACCAAAACGGGCGGGAATACTGTGCAGTCCCTTGCGCCGATCAAACTCCATGTCCATGGTGGCGTAAATCACATCAAAGCCCGCCACCCAACACAACACCGCCAGGGCCAACACATAAGGAGGCAGACTCCAAAGCTCACCCCGCACCGCCGCCCAGGCCCCCATCGGAGCCGCCGCCAAGGCCAAACCCAGAAAGAGATGCGAATAAGCCGTAAACCGCTTGGTCAGCGAATACACCGTGATCAATAAAATCGCCAGCGGACAAAGCACCAAACAAAGGGGATTGAGTTGTTGGGCCCCCAACACCAGCAGCAGGGTGGAAATCGCAAACATTCCCATCGCCAGCGGACGACTGACCAGGCGATGCCGATCCATCGTGCGCGGATTCTCCTGGTCGATCTGCCAATCCGCCAGACGATTGAAACACATCGCCGCCGTGCGCGCCCCCACCATACACACCAAAATCCAAAACCAAATTCTCCACTCCGGCCAGCCCCCCCGCCGCCACCAGCATGGAAATCAGAGCAAATGGCAGGGCAAAAATCGTGTGGGAAAATTTGACGAAAGCGAGGGCCTTGAACACAGGCGAGAGACCCGCCGCCTCTGGCGAAAGGTGCTGAGTCATGGTTGACCTCTAGATTTCATAAAATGACTCAACTCCCTCTCCATAATCCATGGCCCCTAGTCTCGAGCCTCTGGCTCTTCGCCTTCCTTCCACCTCTTGCCTAAGGTATGCTCCACCCCCAGATGATCGAGCACGCGCGAAACCACTGTGTCCACCACATCCTGAACCGTTTGGGGACGTCCGTAAAATGAGGGAATCGCAGGCAGCACCGTCGCCCCCGCCTCCATGAGCGTGACCACATTCCGCGCCTGGATCAAATTCCACGGCGTCTCCCTCGGCACCACCATCAGCTTTCGTTTTTCCTTCAAAAACACATCCGCCGCACGGGTGATGGTGCTGTCAGAGTACCCATAAGCGATACGACCCAGGGTCCCCATGGAACAAGGCACAATGACCATGGCCTGGAACTTGGCCGAGCCACTGACAAAGGGCACCTGCATGGTTTGATCTTCATGATAGGAAAAACGCTCCGGCAGACGATACCCATCGATTTCGCAGGCGGCCACCTCACGGGCATGACGGCTGAACACCACATGCAGCTCATGTTCCGTCGGCTCGATGCAGTCCAGCAAACGCTGGGCATAAAGAGATCCACTCGCGCCCGTGATGGCCATGACCAGTTTCATCAAAGTCAACTATCCCTGTAAAGTCAGCGCGGTCAACCTTCTCCCGCTGCCGCTCCCCTGCCCACTCAGCTGCGGGGTGTGAAGTTTTTTTCGGATAACTGCGGCGACGCGACATTTCCGGCATGGGCTTGGCCCGCAGACGAACCGAGTGCGGACCGAAACAACTACGGAGTTCCCTCAAAACGGGGAAGGCACTGCTGACTGAAAATTCCTCCGCCGCCTCGATCACCGCCCAGCCACCCTCCGGACCCGGTATTTGCAGGCAAAGCGGCTTGTTCCCCTTGTGCAGGGACACCATGCGTTGCAACTCGGAAAACTTCATCCCGGAACAAGCCTCGCGCTCCAGACAAATATAAACCTCGCGGATCATGGACTCACAGGCTTCCTCCAGCGGAGTGATGATCTGGGCCAACATCTTGGCCTGATCCTCCTGACTTCGATCCATGAATCCCGCAATAATCAGAGGAGCCCCCACCTCCAGCAAATTGCCATATTTTTGATAAGCTTCATTGAACATGGTGATCTCAATCCGACCCGTGCGATCCTCCAAAATAATCCGGGCATAGGGCCGTTGATCCTTGGTCAGACGAACTTCCTTCGAACACAAAACCCCGGCCACCCGCGCCGGACTATCGTGGGCCTCCTCCTCCGCCTCGCCCAAATCCAGAGTTCGGAACGCTCTCAGTTCCTGCTCAAATTCATCCACCGGATGACCCGTAACGTAAAATCCCAACAACTCCTTTTCCCCATCCAAACGCTGCCGCACGGGCCAGTCATCCATTTCCTCAACCACACTGGGCTTCCGCTTTTTACCCTTGGGCTCAGGTGGCGATTCCATCAACAACATCCCCTGCCCACTCTCTTTATCCCGCGCCAACGAGGAGGCCTGGGCCAGGGCCCGCTCAATCTGCGCGAAAATCCGGGCCCGATTCTGCTCAATGTCATCAAAAGCTCCCGCCCGCACCAAACTCTCAATGGTCTTGCGATTGATCGCCTTGAATTCCACCCGCTGACAAAAATCATCCAGAGATTCAAACACACCCCCTTGGTTTCGGGCCTCCACCACCGCCCGCGCCGCGCCTTCCCCCACGTTTTTGATCGCAGCCAGACCATAACGAATTTCCTTCGGACCTACGCTGAAGGTCAGCTCACTCGCATTGACCGAAGGAGGCAGCACCTTGACCCCCATCTGCTTGGCTTCATCCACAAAAAGCGCGATCTTGTCCGTGTTATCCAATTCATTCGACAACAGTGCCGCCATGAATTGCACCGGATAATTCGCCTTCAAATAAGCGGTCTGATAGGAAATCAATCCATAGGCCGCACTGTGCGATTTGTTGAAGCCGTAACCGGCAAATTTTTCCAGCAAATCAAAAATTTCACCCGCTTTTTTGGGCGGGATACCGTTGGTCTTTTCACAACCCTCGATGAAGGTCGCCCGCTGCTTGTTCATCTCCTCAATCTTTTTCTTACCCATGGCCCGACGCAGCAAATCCGCCTCCCCCAGCGTGTAGCCCGCCAAAACCCGCGCCGCCGCCATCACCTGCTCCTGATAAATCATGATACCGTAGGTGTCCCCCGAAACCTGCTCCAGCAAGGGATGCTCATACTCAAACTTCACCTCCCCCTTCTTGCGCTTGAGGTATTCCGGAATCAGATCCATCGGGCCGGGACGATATAACGCAATCAGCGCGATGATGTCGTCAATGCTTTCAATATTGAACCCCAGACAGGTGCGGCGCATCCCCGGAGATTCCACCTGGAACACCCCGATGTTCTGGGCCCGGTTCAAGAGTTGAAAGGTCTTGGGATCATCCATGGGGAGCTTCAGCGCATCCAACTTCTCCCCGGTCGATTCCTCGATCAGCCTCAAGGCATCGTGAATCACGGTCAGGGTTTTTAATCCCAGGAAATCCATCTTCAACATGCCAATGTCCCCCAAAGGCTCCATTTCATATTGCGTGATGACGTTGCCGTGATCGTCCCGCGTCAGCGGAATGTATTGGGTCAGGTCACAATCCCCAATCACCACTCCGGCTGCATGGGTTCCGGTTTGCCGCACCATGCCTTCCAGCGTCAACGCATTATCGATCACTTCCCGCGCCACTTCCTCCTCCTCATACAAACGTTTCATGTCCGGGTTGGCATCCATGCCCGTTTTGATCGTGATCTTGGGATCTTTCGGGATCATGTCGGCGATGCGCGAGCCTCACCAAAGGACAAGCCCATGACTCGCGCCACATCGCGTATGGCCATCTTGCCCCCAGTGTCCCAAAGGTCACAATCTGCGCCACTGAACGCTCCCCGTATTTGTCCTTCACATACTGGATCACTTCACCGCGTCGATTCTGACAAAAATCCACATCGATATCCGGGGGCGAGATACGTTCAGGATTCAAAAACCGTTCAAAAAGCAGCTTGTAACGGATGGGATCCAGGTCCGTGATGCCCATGACATAGGCGATCAAACTGCCCGCCGCCGAACCACGACCGGGCCCTACCGGAATGCCGTTCTTTTTCCCGTAATTGATAAAATCCCAGACAATGAGGAAATAACTGGTGAACCCCATCTTTTCAATGACACCCAACTCAAAATTCAGCCGCTCCCGCAGCTCCGCATCCTGCGCCCGGTCTCCATAACAACGGAGCATCCCCTCCTCACAAATCTCCCGCAGATACACCTCCCGCGTTTTCCCTTCCGGTGCCGGGTAGGCCGGGAATTTGTTCTCACCAAAGGTCAACTTCAAGTCGCAGCGCGAGGCGATTTCCACCGTGTTCGCCAGAGCTTCCGGCGTGTCGGCAAAAAGCAGCGCCATGTCCTCCGGGCTCTTGAGATAAAATTCATCCGAGGGATAACGCATCCGCTTTTCATCGCTCAACTTCGCTCCGGTTTGGATGCAAAGAAGAATTTCATGAGCGCGGGCATGATTCTTGGCCACATAATGCACGTCGTTGGCCGCCACCAGCGGGGTGCCCGTTTTTTGTGAAAGTTTTTTGTAAAAATCCCGCACCCTCTCCTCGGCCTCCAGACCGTGATTGTGGATCTCCAGATAAAAATTGTCCGGGCCCAAAATCTGCCGGAAATCATCCAAGGACTTCTCCGCGTCCTGAATCCGCCCCTGAAGGTAAGCCTGGGCGATTTCACTCTTCAGACAAGCCGAGGTGCCGATCAATCCCTCCCGATGCCGGTCCAACAACTCCTTGTCGATCCGGGGTTTGTAATACATCCCCTCCAAATGCGCTGCCGAGACCAAATTCACCAGATTCTGATACCCCGTCAGATCCTTGGCCAGCAGAAGAAAGTGGTAGTTAGGGTCCTTGCCCGTGGCCGAGGTCTTATCCTTCATCGAACCCGGTGCCATGTAAACCTCACAACCCAGGATCGGCTTGATCCCCGCCTTCTCCGCCGCCTTGTAAAACTCAATGGCACCGTAAAGATTCCCATGATCCGAGATGGCCAGGGCCGACATGCCCAGATCCTTGGCCCGGGCCACCACCTCTTTCGGGCGACAAGCCCCATCCAGCAGCGAATATTCCGTGTGAACGTGAAGGTGAACAAAATCCGGCATAACCAAGGGCAATATCACCCACAAATCGCTCCCCCTGCAACCCGTCATTCACCAAAAATCATCCAACCCTTGATTATCAACGACTTACATAAAATTAATCGGCCCAATTCAGCCCAAAAGCGTCGCTCAAATTTTTTCCGCTTCAATAGTTTGACAGAGCTTTGCCTCTTGGACTATCTTTTCAGCCCCTCGTAAGAGGCCAATTTATCAATCAATCTGGGAGTGAGGTGAATATCCATGTCTGAAGTCAAACTGAAAAAAGGTGAATCTGTCGATAAAGCGCTCCGTCGCTTGAAAAAGAAACTGGACCGCGAGGGCACCCTCCGCGATGCGCGCCAACGCCGCAATCACGAGAAGCCCAGTGACCGTCGCAAACGCAAAGCGAAGGAACCCAAAATCAATTATTGGGGTAACTTCTCCCTTTGAGTTCCGTTCCACGGTTCAAAACTTAAAGCTTAAAAGAAATCACCCGATCCGGCCCAGCCGGGTCGGGTTTTCTTTTTTCCAAGCTTGAATGCTCCCCGCCCAACCCTGAAACTCTCCCCGTGATTCCCGATCTGGCCATCTCCTCGTGTTGGAACTCCTCCCATCATGAGGACGGCTACGCCATGATGACCGAACTGGCGGAACTCGGCTTCAACTCCGTCGAACTGGGCCACGGCACCCGCTACAGCCTGTGGCCCGGCATTCTTCAGGCCCATCAGGAAAAAATCGTCCGCATCGTTTCCCTCCATAACTTCTGCCCGCTCCCCCTCGGCTTCACCCGTCCCTCACCCAACTGCTACGAGTTCTCCGACCCGCGCCCCCAACAACGCGCACGCGCTCTGAAACACAGTCTGGAAACCATCGACCACGCCGCCGCCTTCGGGGCCCGCTCCGTTGTGCTCCACCTCGGCAGCACTGGCCAACGCCCCGCCTCCCGCCCGCTGGAGCAGCTCTATCATCGCGGACGTTTTCTTTCCCGATCCTACGTCAAAACCAAGCTCCACTCCGTCATCGCCCACGAAGCCTGGCTGAAAAATCACTGGCCCCGCATTGAGGATAGTTTACTGGAACTGCTGGCCAAGGCGGCCTCTCTGAACATCCAACTTGGTCTGGAATGTCGCGAAGCCATCGAGGAAGTGCCCCTGGACAGTGCCTGGCTGGAGATCCTCACCAAACTTCCGCCCCCCGCAGGTTACTGGCATGACTTCGGCCACGCCGCCCGCAAGGACGCCCTGGGTTACATCGACCACGAACAACACCTCTCCGAACTCGCTCCGCGCCTGATCGGCTGTCACCTGCACGACATGATCGCCCCGGATCGCGACCATCAGCCCCTGGGCACGGGCGGCATCCCCTTCGCCAAGCTCTGGCCCTTGTTAAAAAAAGCACCCAGCCCTCCCGTTTATGTCCTTGAACTCTCACCCCGCGTGACCAAAGATGCCGTGAGGGAATCTCTTTTATGGTGGAAACAAAACGGTCCGGATCTTTACTGAGCTCCTGGAGTTTCTGGATCAAGTTGGCTGTCACGGCAGGCATCCTGATTTGGTTGGTCCAGAGCAATGATCTCAAAAAACTGGCGCGTGAGCTGGTTAATGCCGACCCAGTCTGGCTCATCCTCACCTTCCTCTGCATCGGAGTCGCCGTTCTCGGAACCACCCTGCGCTGGTGGTTTCTGCTCCGCGTGCAAGGTATTCATCTCCCGCTGAAAAGAGCCGGGGCCTTGGTCATGATCGGTAATTTTTTCAACGCCTTTCTGCCCGGCTCCACAGGCGGAGATGTGGTAAAAATTTTCTACACCATCAAACAAGCACCCGACCGCAAAGCCCGGGCCACCTTGTCCATCCTCATGGATCGCATTCTCGGTTTGGTCGCCATTCTCTGCGCCACCTTCCTGGTCATCCCGTTCAAATTTCAGCAAATCAGTGCCAATGCCGAGGCCAGCCGTTATCTGCTCATTCTGCTGGTGTTGCTGGGTGGAGTCTTCCTGGGTTCTGCCCTGGTCTTTCTCTTTCCCTTGAAGCTGCTCCCAACATTTTTTCACAAGCTCTGGCTCAAGGTTCCCAAGAGAGACGTTCTCGAATCCCTCTATGAAGGATTTCAGAATCATGGCAGGGCGGGACGCGAAAGTCTCTCCGCCGTGGCTTGTGCGGTCTTTGCCGTCTTTTTTATTCTCGGCAGCGGCTACTGCATCGCCCGCTCCCTGCACCTCGATGTCTCCTACCCGCTCATCACTGTTATTTTTTCTCTGACCCTCTGCGCCATCAGCCTGCCCATCAGCATCAGCGGTCATGGTGTTCGGGAAGGTATGTTGATCCTGATGTTTGGTATTTTTGCCGTCACCCGTCAGGGAGTGCCTGTCTCCCAGGAGACCGCCGTGGCTTTCTCCGTCATCTTCCTCCTCATCTCCTGGGTCTGGGCCCTGTTCGGCGGTGCCATCTACCTGGGTTATTCCCATCAAGAGAAAAAAGTCCCGTGAGCAGCCCTTCCTCGGCTTGACCGGCCCCCAAAGCAAAAATGCCCGCAGCATCGTCCAACGTCTGACCAAGGCGGGTCATCTGGCTTACTTCGCCGGCGGCTGTGTCCGCGATCATCTGCTTCAACGCGAAGCCAAGGACATCGACATCGCCACCAATGCCAGCCCGGATCAGGTGCAAAAACTTTTCCCCAAAGTCAGCGACCTCCAAGGCAAGGCCTTTGGCGTCATCCGCATCCAACATCAAGGGGAAAGCTTTGAAATCGCCATGTTCCGTCAGGAAAGCGGCTACCAGGACGGACGCCGCCCGGATCACGTCGAGCCCGCCACCCCGGAAAAAGACGCCGAACGCCGCGACTTCACCATCAACGGACTTTTCTACGATCCGCTTCAGGAAAAAGTCCTCAATTACGTGGGCGGCATCGCCGATCTGAAAAAGAAATGGATCCGCGGCATCGGCGACCCCGTCATGCGTTTCACCGAGGACAAGCTGCGCCTCTTCCGTGCTGTGCGCTTTGCCGCACAACTGGATTTCGAGATCGAGACGGAAACATGGAAGGCTCTTTGCAATCTGGCCCCCAGCTCCGGTCAACTGGCCTGCGAACGTGTGCGGGATGAATTGGTCAAAGCACTCTGCAGCCCCCAGCCCCTCAAAGCCTTTGATCTTCTCGATTTCAGCGGACTCTTTGATGTCTGGATCCCCGAGATCAGCCTCATGAAAGGCGTGGAACAGCCTCCCCAGTTTCATCCGGAGGGCGATGTCCATCAACACGTTCGCCTCATGTTCAGTCACTTGAGCAATCCCGACCCCGTGCTGGCCTTGGGCGTTCTGTTCCATGACATTGCCAAACCCGATACCTTCAAGGTGGACCCCACGGGTCGCATCCGCTTCAACGAGCACGAACATGTCGGTGCCCGTAAAACTGAAAAAATCATGAAGCGGCTCCGTTTCTCAAATGAGATGATCAAGGATGTCTGCACCTTGGTGGCCAACCACATGGCCTTTAAGGACGTGCCCCACATGCGCCTCAGCACCCTGAAAAAATTCCTGGCCCGCCCCACCATGGATCTGGAGCTGGAGTTGCATCGTATCGACTGCAGCTCCAGTCATCGACTCCTGGACATCTACGAGCTGGTCCTGGAAAAACGCGGAGAACTTTCCCAGGAGGAGTTGAAACCTGTCCCCCTCGTCAACGGCAACGACCTGATCGAACTCGGCCTGGCTCCCGGGAAACTCATGGGCCAGGTGCTCAACACCTTGATGGATGAACAACTGGAGGGAAAATTCAAAGACCGCGAACAAGCCCTGCGCCGCGCCAAAGCCTTGATCAACGGGCTCGTGGAATGAACTGAAAGCTTCGCCCTGAACCTATTTATGACCGCCTCCCCGTTCGACCCACCCAGCCTTCCCCAGCCCTGCCGCACAGCCTTGATCGGCGTCACTGGATATGGCCAGGTCCACCTTCAACACTTGCTTGAAACCACCCAGGCTGGCTGGACTCGGCCCGTGGCTGCCGTGGTGATCAATCCCGAGGAAGCCGCAGAAGCCTGTCAAACTCTGCAACAACAAGGTGCCCGCATTTATCCGGATCAGGACAGCCTCTGGGCGGCGGAAAAAGGCCGTGTCGATCTCTGCCTTATTCCCACCGGCATTCATTGGCACGCTCCCATGAGCATGGCCGCACTCGAGGCGGGGGCCGATGTTTTGGTGGAGAAACCCCTCAGTGGCACGGTGGAAGAGGCGGAAGCCATGATCCGAACCTCAGAAAAGACCGGTCGTTTTATAGCTGTGGGTTACCAAGACCTTTACGATCCTAACATCCTGCACCTCAAGCAACAGATTCTGGACGGCAAATTGGGAACTATCCGGCGCATCCGCGGCTGGGCTTTGTGGCCCAGGCAACATAGTTATTATCAACGCAACTCCTGGGCCGGGGAAACTCAAGGCTGGGGCCTTCACCGTTCATGATTCCCCCTTCAACAACGCCATGTCCCACTTTCTCAACCTCCTCCTCTTCCTGGGCGGGGATCGTCTCTCCACTATGGCAGACTGTCACAACCTCCGGGCCGAACTCTTCCGAACGCGCGACATCGAAAGTTTCGACACCGGCTCCCTCCTGGCCCGCAGCTCCCAGGGCATCGAACTTTCCTTCCACGGCAGCCATAGTTGCCGGGAAAACTTTCACCCCAGAATTTGGATCGAAGGGGATTCAGGCACCGTGCTTTTGGAATTATGAAACTCCCACCCTCCTGATCACTCCAGAACAGCAAAGCGAACTCTTTGCCCCGACTCCCAATCACATCAAATTACAAAACATGTTCCGGGCCGTCCTAAACCGTCGGCAAAGCCCAGAGCAATGGATTTGCTCCGCCACCATGGCACTCACCCACACCCGTTTGATCCAGGATCTTCATGCCCGCTTTCCCATCCAAAACTTGCATCCCCGCTTCCACCGCGTCGAAGGCTCCGGCCCTTCCACTCAACCAATCATTCACGACATGGAATCTCACATCGCACAAGCTTCAGAACAGGGTCTTCTCCTTGGCCAAGTTTTAGGCCACTGATCCGCTCCGCTCAGGGACTCAAATATCGTCGGGCCGCGCTGTGCAGGCCTTTCAGGTCCAGCACGGTCAGAAAATCAATGGTCTGAAACTCCCGATCCAGTGCCGGTTCACCACAAATTTTTGCACCCAAACCCAAATACGCCGCAAACAAGCGCGGCGGGTAGGGCGTTTCAGCAAAGCCCTCGCTGGGCGGCAACCGCAGTGCAGGAAGCGGCGAGGTCCGCCACTCCGGCGATGCCAAATGCTCCGAGGCCAGACTTTCAAACATGGCCCGGCCCAGGGCGGCATCCTGCGAAGTCAGTGAACTGCACCCTATCAAATACCTTCCTCCCCGCTCCCGCGCATATCGTGCGATCCCGCGCCACAACAAATTCAACACACTGACGCTCCGGTGCGGCTTCTCCACACAAGCCCGGCCCAACTCCACAATCTCCAGACGAAACTTCTCAAAGGGGGCGAAATTAAATTCCTGGGCACTGTAATAACCCCGATGAGCCGCCGCCGAAACCCCGGTTTGCATTCGATACGTGCCCACTACTTTTTGGCTGGGCTTGTGAATGACCATGAGATGATCGCAGACCCAATCAAAAGCGTCCGCGTCCCGACCCGTCTGATAGGCCGACTCCAAGCCCTCCTTCAACTCAAGGTTGAAGACCCGGAACCTGAGTCGCTGCACCTCCTCCAAATCCGCCGGGGTTTGAGCCTGGCACAAGCTGTAGGTCTCCGTGGAATAAAGCGAGGGAAGTCGGGCGGGCTGGGCAATTAAGGTGGTGGACATGGCTCGGGAGAAAAGCCGGGTTTTTCTTCACCCCTTGGCTTTTAAATTCGATGCCAAATCAACACCTTCACCGTGACGATCCCTTGTCGCTATCGTGACAATTCAGCGGAAGGCTTCTGGATCATCACTGCTTGCTCCGGCCCGAGTCGTCCGTAACGGTCTACCGCCGCCAAACTCAGCTCAGAGGCATGTTCCGCCCCCAGTTCAAAGCTCCGGCTCTCCCTGGGCAACAAGGTGGTCAACCAAGCCTCTCCCCGCTTCTGCCTCAACACCCAACCCTGCAAGGGCGTCACGCCTTCCCCCAGTTCCCAACGCAAAACCCGCGCGGCTCCCGGTTCACTCGTCACGGGCAGAACCTTGAACTGAATCTCGCCCAAGCCGGCCGGGCGCATCCAGGGAGATTCGGGAACCAAGGCCGGCTCCTCATAGAGCTTGCGCCGGATCAGGGTGCCCACACCGAGCTGGTCCCGCAGCAACGGTTTCATATTCCAATGAATGTTGCCCGCCGTCTGTTGTCTGATTCGGCTCAACATGATTTGGGCCACCATCTCGTCCGGGCGTCGCCGCGCTCCCACCCGATCCACCGCAATACCCGGCCAGAGATGGCGTTGCCTCGTATTTTGTTCCACCCACCAGTTCAGCAAGGGCTCGTAAGGCTGTTCCTTGGAATCGCGGGACCAATACAACTGCGGCGCACAATAATCCAACCACCCCTCCTGCATCCACTTGCGGGAATCCGCATAGAGATGATCGTAGGCATCCACGTAGGCCATGGTTCCCTCCGGCACTCCGGGCCTCCAAATCCCAAAAGGACTCACCCCAAATTTTACCCAGGGTTTCTCCTGGCGGATCATTTCATGCAGACCCCGCACCATGCGATTCACGTTGTCCCGACGCCAATCCCCCTTCGACAAGCTTCCTCCCCCAGCCCGATAGGCCTCATAGGTTCGTTCATCTGGAAAAAGCAACTTCCTGCCCTTCACCGTCTTGGGGTAGGGATAAAATAATCATCAATATGCAAGCCATCGATGTCATAGCGTTGCACAATGTCCCGCACCACTTTGAGAACATGATCCTGGGCCTCCTTCAAGCCGGGGTCCAAAAAATGCTGACCTGCATATTCCCGAACCCATTCCGCTTTGGTTCTGCTCAGGTGTGAGGGAGACGCCGCGTAATCCTTGCCCGTCCTGACCCGATAGGGATTGATCCAGGCATGAAGTTCCAAACCACGGCGATGCGCCTCCTGCACAGCATACGCCAGCGGGTCGTAAAAGGGCTCCGGGGCCTGCCCTCCTTTCCCGGTCAAATAAGGCGACCACGGCTCATAGGGCGAGGCATACAAGGCATCCGAACTCGGTCTGACCTGCAAAAGAATCGCGTTCAAATTCAACTCCTGCGCCCGGTCCAGGATCTCTAACAATTCCCGTTTTTGCTCCTCCACCGGAAGCCCAGGGCGGGAGGGCCAGTCCAGATTGTAAACCGTGGCCACCCAGGCACCGCGAAACTCCCGCATCACACTCCGCCCTTCCTCCGCTGCTGCCCCCATCGCAGCCCAACCAAGCCACAACACCAAAAATCCCGCGCGTAACAAATCTCTGCCCATGGCGGGCCAGACTAAGGTGAACCCTACAACTTGAAACCCCAAAGTTCAGGCCACCTGACGATCTTCCCGCTGCACCTGTTTCGTGGAATAATTCGAAGCCTGCACACCACCATGGGTGCAATCCGCGCGTAAAGAATCAGATGATGCGCCACCATGGCCACTTGCAGAATGGTTTCAATGTTCCCTTGCTTGAGTTGACGCCAAAACATCTTCCAAAAATGACTCCGGTAATCCGCACAGATGCCCACCCGCCAAAACATTTGAATCAAAATCCTGACAAAACGCTGAAGATTGTACCAACTCAACTGACTCAGGGGATTGACCGGTTTCATCCGCAACGGATAAGTCCTGACCGCCTGCTGTTCGTAACGGGCATAGAGATGACCGGGCTCATAGATGGTCCCGATCACATCTCGCCACTCCGCCACCAACCGGTCATAAGGACGCAGGAAAACGATGTTCGACTCCCGACCTTCATCCGAGACCAACCGCCCCGCTTCCTGCAGCCGCGTATGCAGTGGAGTGTGCGGCAGGGCGTAGAGAAGATTCACCGTCAGGATGGGAATCTGGGACAGGGCCACAAAGTCCTTGATCGCTTGCGGCGTTTGATCCGTATCCGTATCCAATCCCATGATGATCCCCGAAGCCACTTCGATGCCGTGGGAGCTGATGATATCCACCGACTCCATGATCGGGGTGCGCAGGTTCTGACTTTTTTTCATCGCCTTGAGCGCATTGGGCTCCGGTGTTTCGATGCCGCAGAAAACATTCGTAAAAAACGCCTCACGCATCAGCTTCAGCACTTCCGGGTAACGCGAGACATTCAAAGTCAACTCGCAGGAAAGGCGCACTTGATAATCCCGCTTTTTTTGCCACTCCACCAACATCGGCAACAACTCCAACGCCGCCTTGGGATTACCGATAAAATTGTCGTCCACAAAATAAATCGAGGGCGCCCCGCCATCGGCCAGTTGATCCAGCTCATTCAAAATCTGCTCATTACTTTTCACCCTGGGATTGCGCCCATAAAGACCGGGTATGTCACAAAACTCACAGGTGAAAGGGCAACCACTGGACCATTGCACACTGCCCAGCAGGTATTGTTTCACATCGATTTGATCGTAGGCAGGTGAAGGAAACTCCGTCAGAGGCAGACGTTGACGTGTGCGGAAAATCCTTTGCTGATCGGGTTTGGTCACGCTCTCATCCAGGTGTTGGAAAAGTTCCCAAGTGGCATCCCCCACCTCTCCACAGTGTAAATAATCGGGCTCAGGATAGGTCTCCGGCACAGCCGAAACCGAGGGACCACCCAAAACGGCAATTTTTCCAGCCGCCTGGATCCGCGCCACCAAATCCAAAATCTTGGGGCGTTGAATATGCATACCGGAAAGAAAAACCACATCCGCCCAGGCCAACTCCCGGGGCCTCACCGGACGGATGTTTTCATCCACAAAGCGAACCTCCCATTCCTTCGGCAGCAGCGCGGCGATCAACAGAATCCCCTGCGGTGGCATGAAGGCCTTGACCGGAGGCATCAACGGAAAGGCATGTTGGAAGGTCCCAAAGGATTTGGTGTATTCAGGAAAGACACAAAGAATACGGCGAACCTGCCGCGGCACAAACTGTGGGCGATGAAACTCACTCGGCATATCACTCATCGTGGTCATGGTCACTCCTTCTGCTGCCCACCACGCTGCCCGGAAGCTCCCATTAGGCCAGTGCTAATTCCTCCCCCCTGCGACAATTCTTACGACGAATCGTGCAGCGTATTGTCGCGCTGCCGCCCGGTTGTCCGACAAAGTATAATTGAAGCCATCCATCCTCATCCACTCTATCAAGAGGGGCAGAAAGGCCCAAAGGGCCGCTTACCGGGTGTGTTTCCCCCATCCCTGAGTCAAATCAGACAGCCAACTCAACGAGTAAATTTTTGGACGTTTCTGTGAAACGCCAACAGCAACTAACGACTCAAAATAAACGGACCGGCCAGCCGCACCGCCTGACTCAAACCATGATGCTGCCTCATTTTTTTCAAAGATTCACGCTGACTCAAACTGAGTGCCAGCGAGGGGCGGATGGGCTCTGAAGCCAAAAGATGTCCGTAGAAACCTTGCATCAAGGGAAGAGTCTCCCGGTCCCCCACGGGCCAGAGGGTAAGCAACAAATTCTGGGCACCCGCCCTGATGAAACCCCGCCGCAATCCCAGCACTCCTTCTCCTGCCAAAGCTTCACCCTGACCGGTTTCACAGGCGGAAAGCACCACCAACCAGGTTCCCTCCAAGTTCAGTTTCGCAATCTCCGCCGCCGTGACCAAGCCGTCTTGCTCCGCCACAGGAATCCGTCCCCGGCCCAGTGCCTCCATGCTGCGCTGGGCCCCAGCCAACATCAACAGACTGCGCTGCATCGGACCTTCCCAATCCCGCTCCGATTTCTTCAACTCGGGAAGAAACAACCCATGCGTGGCCAGATGCAACAAGGTCGGTGCCCGCACCTCATTCAATCGCAGCTCCGTCGCCTCCGCTCCCATCAAACTCTGCACCGTCCATCCTGCCCCTCCCGCCCGCTGCCGCAGCCACTCCGACTCCTTTCGTGAGCCACTCAAGCTCTTGAGTTGAAGGCCCTCCAACCCTGCTCCCCTTCGCCTGAGCTGTCCCTCAACTCCCACTTCCTTCTCCAGCAACACCCTGAGCTGATAATCTGGATCCGCCAGAATCACCATCGTTCGATGCTTCACGTGCGATGTTGAAGACCCCGCACTTCGCAATAAATCCCGGCCCGCAGACACGTAACTCAACTCACGAGTTTCCCCCAAAAAACTCCCTTCTCATCCAACAAAGTGGCAAAGGACAGGAAATTCAGGGAGGCATCAGGACACAAAATCCATCCCTTCAACTTCTCCTCCTCTGAAAGCTCGTTCAGAATCGGTTGGCAAAGCCGATCAAACAGGGAGCGAAGGATTTTTTTCATCGCCTCATCCGAAACACGACGACGCATGGCCTGCTGATATTTCAGGATCAACGCATCAACTTCCTTGGCCTCCCCCACCGGCACCCAACGTAGCGGCTCTCTGCTCGCGAGAGGAGGAACGATCAAGACCCCATACCAGGGGCTTGATTTAAGATTCCCGTCATAAGATTCATAACGCAGCCACTCGACCAAAATCTCCCCCGACGGAATCGCTCTTCGCACCGCTTCCACCGAGATCGAGAGACTGCGTCGCGCCCGCCCTGACCCCACCACCCTCCGGGTCAGGGCCGCCTGCAACTCTCCCTGTTCACCCCGAAGTTTTTCCACCTCGTCCCCATCCGAATTGAGTTGTTTTTGTATCAACTCCTTCGACACAACTTGAAGACGTTCCACCAACTCGCGCAGCTTCGGATCATCCGAGGTTCTCAAGCCCGCCTGATCCTCCAGCAGCGAATCCAAAACCAGTCCCTTGGTGCGGAACAGAATACGGGCCAAATCCCCCGGCTCCCCCAGGCTGCCGGGCAGTTGATACAAATTCAGTGTTTGTTGAAAATCAATCCGCTGCGCCTCCGTGGTGAAGCTGAACAAATCCTGCAACATGCTTTCCCGCACACCCATGGCCTCACGCATGAGCAGGAGTGCCCGGCGACGATCCCCCTGATCCAAGGCCAGACAAGCCCGTCCCTCCACCGTTTTCAAAGTGTCGGGATGTCGGATTCCCAAGATTTTGGTCTGCAACCTGAGCGCCCGTTCATAATAAAGCTCCGCATCCTTCCACCGGCCTTGCAAATGATAATGTCGCGCCAAAAAAGCGTAGCTTCCCGCCGTCTCTGGATGCTCCTCCCCCAAGACCCTCAGCCTTGTCGCCAGTGCCTGCTGGTGCAGAGGTTCCGCCTCCGCATATCTGTCAAAACGATCATAAAACCAGGCCAAATGAAAACGACTTCGCGCAGTGTCCGGGTGTTCCGCCCCGGCTACTTTTTGCCGACCACGCTCCGCCCTCAGCAATAACGGCTCGGCCAGGCCGGGCTTACGCAGATCCGCATAGAGCAACCCAAGTTGATGCAACGTCGTCAGCGTGTAGGTATGTTCCGGCCCCAGCACCGACTCGCGCAGACTCAGCACCTGCTGAAACAACCGCTCCGCCCTGACATAGTCTCCCATGCTTCGCGCCAGCAGTGCCAGATTGTTCAGACTGGTCATGGTGGCGGGCGCACGTGAACCAAGTTTCTCCTTTCTCAAAGCATAAACCTCACGAAAAAATCGCTCCGCCTCGGCGTAGTTGCCCCGACTCCAATAAAGCGTGGCTAGATTGTTGCGTGTGGTGAGGGTGGCCGGGTCTTCCTTACCTAACAAATCCTCTCGTAAAACCAGCGCCTCCTCATAATACTGCTCGGAAAGATCGAATCTCCCCAGGTTTTCATTCACCACACCCAGCCCGTTCAAGCACTCCGCCACCTTCACATCACGCCGTCCCAACAGGCTTTCACGCAACCTCAACGCTTGCTGGAAGGAGGTCTCCGCCTCGGCATATCTGGCCATGCTTTGTTGATACCAGGCCCACTCATACCATGCCGCAGCCAACTCCACATCATCACCTCTCCCTTCTTTTTTCCATGTTTGCTGAATTTTTAAAACCCGCTCCAACGCCACCCCGCCTCCCCGCCATCGCGCCGCTTTCAATGGTGAGCCGCCAGCTCCTGCAACAAGCTGACCAGCTCCGGCGAATTTTCCCCATGTTGTCCCACGATCTGACTCAGCTTATCTTCCCCAACAACCATCTCCTCCGCACTTTGAACGATCCCATTCCCCAGCACCAAACCCAGCACCATCAGAAGCGGCGCCAAGCGGAGGACTCTCCGCCGTCTCATCCATCTCTTGTCAGGCCCGATGTTTCCGGCCAACAAATGGATCTTCGCACAACACTTTTCACCCCGCCACATGTCCCGCAGCATACAGCTTCCTCCTACGTTGCAAATTGCCATCATCCCTCTACAACCTTTTCCCATGTGCGATTTCACCGAGCTTCTTGCCGCCCTGCAACGCGGTGAGGAGTCCGCCTGGGATCAGGCCTTTCATCTCCTCTATCCCCACCTCTACCACGCCGCACATCACCCCCAGATCCAGCTCAGTCCGAACGAAGCGGAAGATGTCGCCATCGAGACACTGACCGACTTGGTCGGTCTCGTGACAACACTTCATTCCTGGAACGATGTCATCGCCCTGGGCCGCAGCATGGCTTCCCGTCGGGCCATCTCCCTGCAACGCAGGCTCCGTGCCCACAAAAGGGGCGGCGGTCAGATCCAGAGCCTGCAACAACTCCAGGAAGATCTCGGAGACAGCTTTGAAGTTGCAGAAAAAAAGAGCCACGGCCTCTCGCCTGTCGATCAAAACGAACTTCAACTCATGCTCCACCACGCCCTCAACGAACTACCCCCACCCCAGCCCGAGCTGATCCGTGACTTCGTTCTACAGGGTTACAGCTACAAAGAACTGGCTTCAAAATACAAGATGCCCATGGGCAGCATCGGCGTTCAACTGAGTCGTGGGTTGAAAAAATCCGCTCAAGCCTGGAAGACAACCCCCGACGTTTGAAAGAAATTCTGGCCTATTTGCGATAAGACCTTGAGGACACAGCCATGAACGAGGAACTCCTGTACGAATTGACCTTGAAAGAGTTGAGCGGCGAAGCCAGCCCGGAGGAACGCGCCCAGCTCCAGAGCTTGATCCGAACCGATTCCACCCTGGCCACGGCTTACGAGGAACTGAGCCTCAACCTTGCCTTGGTTCAAACCTTCCCCCCGCTCAGCCCCGCAGATGCCCAAGCCACCCAACCCACTCTTCCCCCCTACCGTTTGGCTGAACTGCATCATGCCCGCCGACGTCACTTCCCCGCCACCCCACCCAAAGTCGCCAGGCCATCCTTCTGGACCCAACTTTTTTCCCTTCCAAAACCAGCCTACGCCTTCGCTCTCAGTGCCTGCCTTCTGATCGGCTTGTTCTCCCTGAACCATCGCAGTGGCATTGAATTCGGTGCCTATACGGAAACCGAAATGCGTGACGGCCTGGGTTCTGAACTACAACTCCCCCACCCCACACGTCGCTTCGAACGCGACGAACCTTTTCAATCCTGGCAAAACTCGCGCTTCGGCCCGCGCTACCGCATCTGGTTCGACGAAGCGGAGAGCCTCATCATCGTGGTGGAAAGCGGCGGACTTTTTTCTCCTAACAAGACGCGCACCTGGCCCCTCCCGGAAAGCAACCAAGAACGCAGTGCCCAACTCCAGAGCATCATCCAAGAATTGAGCCGTCCCTGAGCCCCTTCCTCCACCGTTCATTTTTGCGACGTTGGCAGCAATCCATTCTACCTTCCGAGGGAACACATTAAAAATTTAGCTGTAGCAGGGGGTGTCCCCCCCCCTCTTCCGTCATCGTGAGAAGCAACGAGACGTGGTGACCCAGTGGGTCGGGAAGCTAAGGGCGGGACGCGCGACCTTGCGGGTTAGATGCCAGTGCTACCCCAATTCAACCCATTCTTGTCAAGCAACATGAACTGCGTTCGCCCTGTTAGGCGAGTGAAAGAGGTTCAGGGTGCATCATGTCATTCCTGCCCCGAAATATTCACCTGATTGTCACATCATGTTAGGTGTTGATATTGAAGTCTTTGCGAAAGGGTAAAAGGAGTTGTGAATAACTTTTATCTTTAATTTTGACTGGGGGGATATGTCAGGCTCAGGATGCGCGCCATGACTAAAGCACTGATTAAAATTTCTCTGAC
Organism: Blastochloris sp.; assembly: GCA_012031345.1. GTDB lineage: Bacteria > Verrucomicrobiota > Verrucomicrobiia > Methylacidiphilales > JAAUTS01 > JAAUTS01. The sequence continues at coordinate 20,250 of JAAUTS010000026.1, forward strand.
ATTAATTTTGTTCGTATTATTGAACGTAGGCTTTACGTCATCCTTGTCGGCAGTAGAGGGAGGCAACCACACAGGATTGCGTTCCCTGTTTTTTCGCAACGGCTCTTACATTCCCACCTATGACCAGTTTCGCTATCAGGTGCAAATTCTGGCCGATTCCAGCACCCCGAATGGCGATTATGTTCTCTACTTTGGCAAGACCAACAACGGTCTGGTTTATCAGGAGGTTCCCTTCCGGGTCTTTGCCGGAGTTCTTACCCTGCAAAGCAATGGTCAACCTGTGCCTGATCCCGTGACTTTCTTTTCCTCTACTGAGGGTCAGTTTTATATCGGCATCCGTGGCCCCGCGAGCTTTGATGACCCCAACATTCTGTTCAACATCACTTATCAATTCATTACTAATTATAAGTTGCGACGAGTGCTCGATTTTCACTACCGTCCCACAGGTAACGTCATTGATTTACCTGTGGTGTTGGACTTGACGGCGGGCATCATCCTGCCTCCTGAACCTCAGCCTTGTCCCTGTTTGATCGAAGGGGAGGATGACGAGGATGAGAAAAATCAATCCGGTTGTGAGCTCGAAAATATGTTGCCCAATCTGGATCTTGGCAAATTGGGTCAAGGTGAAGTCTTTGCCGCAGCAGCCAGTGAGCATGAATCACCCCGTGGCAAAAATCCTGACACCAGCGCGCGCTTGTCTGATGGGCAGGTGGACGTGCGCCAGGAATCCCGGCGGATTAGTTCCGATCTCCCCCGACCCAGTGCCGTGACCGCCGCTGGATGGAACAGTCGGATCACACAAGCTCCCGCCGGGATTAGTCGCGTAAGCAACATGGGGAGTCTGCCTTGGTCCACGGGTGCCCTCGCCAGCATCAGCGGCGGCGTGGCCAACTCAAGCTCTATGGCTGTTTATCGTTCCCCCAATGTTCAAGGTGAAGTTTTTAAGACTTATAATCTGGTGGGTCAGGGAACCGCTGGGGGCACTTCTTCCGTGCCTCTACAAGCCAATTACACCGTGCAAACTCTCAGTCGTGCCAGCCTGAGTTATTACAACAGCGGCGTGGCCTCCCCCGCTTCCCAAAGTTCCTCCCCCCTAAGCGGCAGCGCCTTAAATGCCGCCCGTGCCCAGTCCCGCAGCCTCTCCCCTGCCTCCGTGGACAGCGCCGCCTCCTCCGCCAACTTTCAGGCGATGGCTCTTCCCACCTTCAGCCCCATCACTTCCGAACGTTACGAACGTGTCCTACCTGACGGCAGCACCCAAATCTTTGCCAAACCCTTGAGCGAAGGAACCCTCAAAACCTTTTACCTCAGCCGAGTCATCAGTAAGAGTGGAACAGTTCTGGATTATCGTTATGCCTCAGACGTCAATGCAGCTCGTTTGCTCAGCCTTCGTGACGCCAGTGGTGGGGAAACCCACTTCAGCTATGAAGATCCCGCCCATCCCAACCGCATCTCCCGCATCACTGATCCTCATGGCCGCAGCACATCATATAGCTACGACGATCAAGGTCGTCTCATCTCCATCACCAACCCTATTGGCCTGCGTAGTGAATTTGTTTATGACAACCGCAACCGTGTTCAATCCGTTACTACACCTTACGGGAGCACCCATTACGAGCGGGAATTTGCCGCAGGCTGGCGCATGACCCAGATCACCCACCCCGACGGCTCCCAGGAGCGCACGGAATACTTTACCCAGGTTGATCCCGCCCTAACCCCGGTTGCAGGCCAACCCAGTGCCAGCGGCTTGCTCATCCAAACTCAGCGTCTCAACCGCCACGTCACCTTCCGTTGGGATCGCAAGGCCATGGCCGAGGCCCGCAAAAGCGGGGCACTTCCCCTCCAGGCAACCTTCTACAGCTACGCCGACCAGACCCAGTGGGTCTCCGCCGCTAACCAACCACTTTCTATGCCTGCTAGTCGCAAAGGTTTTGACCAGAACCGTGTTTGGTTCAATTACCGCACCCCACAGGGTGCCACCTTCCAACACAGCACGGCGGATGCCAATACCTGGCTCTCCCCACGGCCGTCGCGCAGCTCAGTGACCAAGGCACACAACTTTACACAACGGCTTATAATCCCCAAGGTCGCCCAACTCGTAGCATCGACCCCCTGGGCCGTGATACTCGTTATACCTATGCCGCCAACGGTGTGGATTTGATCAAGGTTGAACAATTCAGGGATGGCAGCTTCGAAACTATTTTCCAAGCTAACTACAACGCTCAACACCGTCCCCTAAGCATAACGAATGCGTCCGGACAAACCAGCAACTTCACCTACAACGGTTTCGGCCAGATGCTCAGTAGCACCAACGCTCTCGGCGAAATCACCACCATGGACTACGACGCCCAGGGCTACCTGACCCGCGTCACCCGTCCAGAAAACTCTGTTACTCTCATGGAATGGAACCAAGGTCAGCCCAGCCGCATTACCAACCCCGAAGGTCTGGTCTTAAACTTCAGCTACGACGGCCTGGATCGATTGACCCGGACCACCTGGCCTGACGGCACCACGCAGGAAAACACCTACAACGCCCTGAGCCTGACCCAAAGCAAAGACCGGGAAAACCGCATCACCACCCGCGAGTACAATGCCATCCGGGAACTTGTCCGACAAACCGATCCCCTGGGCCGGGTCACCCTTTACGAATGGTGCCGCTGCGGCTCCCTCCAACAACTAACCGATGCCGAAGGTCGCATCACCCGCTGGAGCTATGACGCTGCAGGTCGGCTCTTGAGCAAAACCTATCCTGACAACAGCCAAGACCTTTACAGTTACGACAACATCGGACGCCTGATCCGGGTGCAGGATGCCCTAGGCCGAACCAAGAACTACGCCCATGCCAAGGACAATCGACTTTTAAATATCAGCTACACGGGCGACAACAACCTCACCCCCAACGTTAGCTTCAGCTACGATTCAGCCTATGCCCGACTCCTGAGCATGACAGATGGCACAGGCACGACCACCTACAGCTACCACCCTGTGGGAGTGCCGGGAGCTCTGCAACCCTCCAGCCTGAGCAAGGCAGGATTAGGCGGGTTTGCCTCCTTCACCACCACCCATACCTATGATGAGTTAGGGCGGGTCACGAACAAAGCCATCGACGGCGTCGAACAAAGCGTCAGCTACGATGAACTAGGCCGGGCCGCAAGCTGGCAAAACCCGCTGGGCAGCTTCAGTGCCCAGTTCGTCCCCGGCACAGGCAAGCCTACCCAGATCAATTACCCCAACGGCCAAGTCACCCGCTACAGTTATTACGATGCCCAGAATGACTTCCGACTCCTGGGCATTGAAAACAAGGCGGGTGATGACAGCCTGCTCTCCGCCTTCGGCTATGCCTATACTCCCACGGGCAACATCACCCGCTGGGCCCAGCAACTCGGGGGCCTGCCTCTACGGGACTATCAGCTCGGCTACGACGCTGCCGATCAGCTGACCAGCTCCGTTCTGGCAGCTCCCGTCAGCGGCCAGCCCAACAGCAAGGGCTACCTCTACACTCCGGCGGGCAACCGCAGCAGCGAGGTCATCAACGGCGTTCCCATCAACGCCGGACACAACAACCTGAACCAAATCATTAGCAAAGGCAGCGGAGCCGGAGCCCCGCCACCGCAGCCTGATCCCAGTATCCACCCCGAACAACCCGCCGGAGTCACCCCGATCAAAATTTCCCCGGTGCCGCAAGGGGGACAGGGCTGGTCAATGACGGACTCTCAACGTCGGTTCGAAATTCATTCACCGGCGGGAAAGCAACGCCGTGGGTAGCGGAGACGGACACGATACTG